>CALFMA010000228.1 GCA_937880065.1 uncultured Ruminococcus sp. | reverse complement strand
AGGTATGGGAAGAATGAAAGAGTGGATAATTGACGTGTCCAATAGGTAAGGAATTGTCTGTTAGGAGGTACAGAAATGATAAAGATAAAAATATACGGCCTTGGAGGACAAGGTGCTGTAACAATGGGAAAGGTATTGTGTATAGCTTATAGTATATATGAGAACAAGTTTGCAAAGACAATGCCTGCATATGGACACGAGCGTAAGGGCGGAGCAGTTCTGACCGATGTCATTGCAGATAAAGAACGTATACTGACAAATTCTTTTATTACTGATCCTGAGTGTATTATTATACTTGATCCGAATGTAAGTGCGGAAGAAGTAAAGCTTGATGTGGAAAAAAATAAAGACGCTGTACTCATACTGAATACAGATGTTATTAAACAGGATTATGCGTCAGAATTTTCACAGTGCTGGTATACCGATGCAACAAGATATTCGTTGGAGCAGGTAGGAAAGAATTTGCCTAATGTAGGAATGATGGGTGCATTAGCTAAGGTAGGACTTATCGGACTTGAGGCTGTTGAAAGTGCCGTAAAGGACTATTTTGGAAAGTCAGCAGAAAGCTATCTCAGAATAATCAAGGAGGGTTATGATGGTACACAGAAAAGATAATGCCATATACGGACCTGTAGCACTTGAGTGCAAGGCTCTTGCCACAGGTGCATGGAGGATAAAACGTCCTGTTATAAACGATAAGTGTGTAGGATGCAAAACTTGTATTTTATATTGTCCATGCATGTGTATAGAGATAAATGACGTTAAAAAGGCGGAAATCGATTATACATATTGCAAGGGCTGTGGTGTCTGCAGTACAGTATGTAAGCTTGGAGCGATAGACATGATATTTGAGAAGGAGGCCGATTGATATGAAAAAGCAGATACTTGATGGAAACGGCGCAGCTGCTGAAGCCATCAGTGCTTCCAATGTGGAAGTTGTGGCAATGTATCCTATAACTCCTCAGAGTCCGCTTGCTGAAAAGCTTTCATTGCTCATTGCTAAGGGAGAAATGGACAGTACATGTACTTGTGTGGAATCAGAACACTCGGCAATATCTTACGTTATCGGTTCACAGCTTACAGGTGTAAGAAGTACGACTGCGACATCGTCAGTTGGTCTTGCACTGATGCATGAAGTGCTTGGTGTAGCGGCAGGATGCCATGTGCCGATAGTAATGCCGGTAGTCAATAGAGCTCTTGTATCGCCTTGGAGTCTGTGGTGTGATCATCAGGATACTATGTGTGAGAGAGATACCGGATGGATGCAGATATATGCAGAAAACGCACAGGAGATATATGATCTCATCCTTTGTGCATATCGTATTGCAGAACATCGTGATGTGTGTCTTCCAATGATGGTATGTATGGATGGATTTTACGTATCGCATACATTGCAGACAGTTATCACAGAGGATATGGAAGAAGTAAGCGATTTTGTAGGTAAATATATGCCTACAAATCTTGTGCTTGATAACAGTAAACCAATGTTTATCAATAACCTCACTTCACCAGATGAATATACCGAAATGCGTTATCAGCAAAAGGTTTCATTTGATAATGCCAAGGAGGTAATGGCAGAAGTATTTGATGAATTCAATAAGAAGTTTGGAAGAGAATATTCGTTGACCGAAGCATATTGCTGTGAAGATGCAGAAGCAGTTCTTGTATGTCTTGGATCAGCATGCGGAACTATAAAGCATATGATACAGGTAATGCGCAAAGAAGGATATAAAGTAGGACTTCTGAAGATTGTATCATATCGTCCGTTCCCTGCTGAGGATGTTCGGTCAGCACTTAATGGTATAAAGAAGATAGGCATAATTGACAGAAGTTCAGGTCTTGGCGGAAATTTCGGCCCTCTCGGACTTGATGTATCTCAAGCCGTAAAACCTGACGGTACAGTAAATTTTGTTAATTTTGTAACAGGTCTCGGAGGAAGAGATGTATCGGAGGATACTATAAGGAAGATGTTCATGACTCTTTTGAATAATGAAGCTGAAAACGAGCAAGTATGGATAGATGTTCATGACAATGCACTTGAAATAAGAGAAAAAAATGAGTGTCAGGAGGGAAGAATATGAGTGTGAAGAATTGTATCGCAAAGGGCGTAAGCAGTTGTGTAGGCTGCGGACTTGAACTTGCTATCCGTCATGTAGTAAAGGTAGCAGGAGAGAAGACAATAATAATTATTCCACCGGGATGTGCAGCAACATATTCAGGCTTCGGAGTCGAAACTGCAATGACTATTCCCGGTTTTCAGGGTAATCTTGAAAATACGGCAGCGTATGCTGCGGGAGTTAGAGCGGGTCTTGACCGACAGGGCAAGAAGGATATCAATGTACTTGCTTTTGCAGGCGACGGAGCAACAGTAGATATTGGGTTGCAGGCACTTTCAGGCGTTTTCGAGAGAAATGAAAAAATAATATACGTATGTTATGACAATGAAGCATATATGAATACAGGAGGACAGCGAAGCAGCTCAACTCCAAGGAATGCATTTACTACTACAACTCCGGGAGGTAAAACCACCGAGAAGAAGGACATGATAGCTATAGCTCAGGCGCACAATGTAAAGTATATCGCATCAGCATCTGTCGGAAACATTCCTGACCTTGAAAAGAAGGTAGCTAAAGCAATAGAAAATGAAGGAACTTCATATATCCATATCCATGCTCCATGTCCGACAGGCTGGGGATATAATCCTTCTCAGACAGTAATGATAGCAAGAGAAGCCATGGATTGCGGAGCATTTGAATTGTGTGAAATTATAGATGGTGAAAAAAATATATCGTATACTCCTAAAGCAGCAGATTCTTATGAGTATTACGGAAATCAGAAAAGATTCAGAAAATGATTATAAATTAATAACGTTAATATAAAATCAGGAGAATTATAATATGAATTTAAAAAAAGTAGGCGGTATAGTCAGTATATTGCTGTTTTTAGGTATACTTTCCGCAAAAATTTTTTATGGAGTATATGCGGTTCAATATTTATCAATTGCAGTAATGTTGGTATTTTTGATAATGCTTATATGCGAGGTGTTGCCTATTACATTAACGTGTTTGTTTACGCTCGGTTTTATGCCTGTTTTGGGGATAACTCCGGATTTCAATACAGCGTTGACAGGTTTTTCAAATCAGGTTGTATTTTTTATCCTTGCATCGTTTGGAATTGCTTCCGCTTTGATTAAGGTTCCGATTTCAAAGCGAATACTCAAATATCTTTTAGTAAAATTCGGAAAAAATTCAAAGCTTTTGGTTTTAGTATTTATGATAGCAACGGCTATAATTTCATCTGTAATGTCAAATGTACCTTCATGTTCAATATTCATTGCAATTATATTAGAGCTTCTGAATCTCCTTCCCGAAGAAGACAGGAATAAGACAGGCAAGACTTTTATGATTGGAATACCTGTTGCAAGTATGATAGGAGGAATAATGACTCCTGCAGGAAGTTCTATAAATCTTCTTGCACTCAGTATACTTGAAGGCAATACGGATTATGATATCACCTTTGTTCAGTGGATGTGCTTTGGAATACCTATAGTTCTTATAGTTCTTCCGCTTGCATGGCTGATACTCATAAAGATATTTCCGCCTGCACAGATTGACAAGAATAAGGTTAATACATTTATAGGAGATATGAATATTCCTGATAAGATTATGCCGGAAGAAAAGCGTGTACTGATGACATTCAGCGTTATATTTGCCTTGTGGATTGCATCTTCATGGATACGTTCCATAAATGTCATGGTAGTATCTCTCATAGGATGTTCGATATTTTGCTTGCCGCATTTCGGAGTGCTTTCAGCAAAGGAGTTTTTTCAGAAGGTAAGCTGGGATGCTATATTTCTTGTAGGAACGGTTTTATCGTTGGCATCGTCACTTGTTTCTAACGGTGTAAGTGAAAAGATAATAAGTATGCTTCCTGATATGGGTGATTCTCAGCTGTTCATATATCTTGGTATTGCAGCTATAACCTTTATCCTGCTTATATTTATCCCTGTTGCACCATCTCTTGTGGCTTTGTTCACACCTGTAGCTATACATATAGCTCTTTCTGCAAATATAAATCCTGCTTTAATAGTAATGTTATGCGCTATGTGTGCAGGGCAGTGTTATCTGTTGCCGCTTGATACAGTATGTTTATTATCTTACAGCCATGGATATTATAAAATGTTTGAGATGCCAAAGATGACTGCTTTATTGCAAGCTTGTTTTGTTATTATAAGTTCTCTTTTAATTTATGGAATTGGAGCAATTGTTTTATAATATTTTTAAGTAAGAATTTGAAAAAAAGAGTATGGTTCTTTTTTACAGATACGAATTAGCAGTACATACTTAGTGCAAAAGCTTTTCGCTTATAGGGCATGAAAAAATATATTGACAATAATTTAGATTTATGATATACTATAATATGTTAAAAACAATTCTTTTTATAATATAGAGAATATACTTTTAGGATTGCTTATGATCCTGATTTTGTTGATATAATCAGTATTTAACCGATTATATCATAATATATTCTCTGCATTTTTGATTGCACTTTATAAATAATATGTGTGTCGGATTTAATATTTATTTTGCTATATTTACGTTATTTGGTATAGCATTTAGAAATGTGAATTTTACGGAATTAAGTTTATAAAAATCACATATGGGAAATTTGTGATTAAGAAAGGATAAAAATTATGAGAATAGCAATTTATTCATCAAGTGGAAATGGAACTGAATCAGAACATATGGGGATATTTAATTATTTACCTACAAAAGCTGAGCAGTGGGATGAAATAAGTGAAATGTTCCCTGAACACGAATTTAGTGTATATTTTTGCCTTCATGGAGGTATGACGGTGGAGGAGAATGGTTTTGAGGTTTTTGCTAAAGCCAAAAATGTTTCCTATACCATTATTCCTTTTGACTCTTCAGCTGAGGATGTTGCGGCTCTTATTGTTTCGGGATCACCTGATGTTGCAGTAGCTTTTGCTGTGCCATCTGATCCGTTTGACTGGGGCGCAGTACACGATTCTATTGTTGCAGATAAATTAAGAGCAAAAGGAATACGTACCATTGCACATGATACATTATTATCTATGGAGACATTTGAAAAACATATAATAAATGAAAAGTTAAAAAAACTGGGCTTTAATGTTCCGATCGGTGTATATGTAAATAAAAGATTATTTGATGCAGGTTATGAGAAATTTGGAATTGTAAAAAATGCATATAAGGATTACATACGTGAAAGTATAATCAAATTATCATTTCCTGTAATTATTAAATACGATATCGGACTTGGCTCATTTGGACTTTCTGTAGCTTATACAGTTGATGAGGCAATGGAAATTATATCATCAGATAATTCAGGAATGGATTTTCTGGTTGAGGAGAGAATTAACGGTATTAATTTTGGAGTTGAAGTTTTTGGAGCTGATGGCAAATATTCATTCCATGGTCCCATTATCTTTTCATCAAATGAAGATGGCGTTACAGTTCCTTTTTTGAGCGTAAAATATGGTCCGGTAAAGAATAAAGCATTTAATATAGATGCATTAAAAGAAGAAATTTTACGCATGGCAAATGAACTTAATTTCTGTGGCGGAGTTCAAGTGGATCTTATGTTTTCCGATGGAAAGTGGTATGTAATAGAACTCAACCCTCGTTTTTCATATATGTCTCTGCTTACAGCAGCAATAGAAGATAAAAATATGTTATTGAATTATATCGAGCCGGTTGTTTATGACGAAAAAAATACTATGTCTGAATTTGAACAGAAACCAGCATTAAGCTTTAAATCGCTTGTATATGATGAAGAAATAATCAGAAATCTTTTTAATGATTTTGATAGCATCAAGTCAGTAACAAGAACGAAATATCAGGATGCTAAATTTAGTGAAATGTGTGTTGGCGGAGTTGATACACCTTATGATTTAGTAAATGAGATGAAAAGAATACAAGCCAAATATCCTGATATTGTCTCTGAAATTGTTATTTCAAATATTAGCAAACTTATTGATTTCTGTGAGTCTTATTCTGATTGATGAATCTGATATTTAATCCTGTGAATCTAATAAAACGGTAATCGTGTTAAAAAAACATCTGCCTTATCATTATGATGTGTGGCAGATGTTTTGTAACCGTCAACTAATCCCCCGTCTATGAAAAACAGTAACATCCGTGTATAATAAAAGTAGGAAGCTCTAAGGACTGAATTTGAATATCTAAAACAGTCTATAGAGTAAGCTGGATAAAATCAGACACGGAGGAAAAGAAAAGTGGAAAAGATAACAACAGCGATTAAAACGGTAAAAGAGGATATTCGTCTGAAAGAATGGTTGAAACAGGTAGCAGCACAGCAGGAAAGCGGAATGACCGTAACAGCATTTTGTGCAGCAAATGGAATAAATCTTAAGACATATTACTATCACCTTCGCAAAGTTCGGGAGCATTGTTTGGAATCAAAACCGGCAATAGTGCCAGTAGCTGTTCCAAGAGCGACATCAGATATTCATATCGAGAAAAATGACTTGCAAATATCACTTCCAGCAGATATCTCAGCAGATACTTTGCTTGCATTAGTACATGAATTATGCTGAAAGAACTGACAAACGGAGTGCAGGTATACATGGTTACCGGATATACAGACCTGAGACGATCAATAGACGGACTTGCAATGATAGTAAAAGCGCAGTTACAGCTTGATCCGTATAGCAAGGCATTGTTCTTGTTCTGTGGCAGACGATGTGACCGCATTAAAGGACTTCTCTGGGAAGGTGACGGATTTCTGCTTTTGTATAAACGCCTTGATAACGGAAGATTCCAATGGCCGCGTAATGAAACAGAAGCATTACTGCTTACACCACAGCAGACACGCT
>CALFMA010000227.1 GCA_937880065.1 uncultured Ruminococcus sp. | reverse complement strand
CCGTTACGGAAATAAGATACGAGGGCAGTTTATCTCCGTAAATTCCCGCCGACGTTGGAACAACTGTAAAATAGACTGCTCCCTCATAATCCTTTGCAAAGGCATTTACCGCATTGGCACAGTTTACTCCCTCAGATAAGCTATGCTCGTCAATTGAAAGCAGTCTATCCTCTGTGATATAAACGCCGTTTACAAGAGGTTCTCCTGCCTTTGCACCGATTTGTGCCGCAGCTGAACGCAATTCATTACCAAAGAAAAAATCAGCTGCAATATTCTCTGAAAGTATATCGGCGGCTTCTCCGTTGGCTATATTTTTTAATGTGATTTTATTATTATCATTTGCCGCCATATTTATTACCGATACTACAGATGCGGCGGTTATAATTGACATAACAACAATTGATGTTATTTTCTCAGCAAGTTTCATATATCCGCCTCCTTACAGCATCATTATCATTGATTCCGACTGACCGCTGAATGACATAAGTGCTGTGCAGATTATAAGCAGCACCGCTGATACAATAGGAGTAAGAACAGCCAGAATTCCTTTAAATCTGCTTTCCTTTACCCTTGATACTGTATTTCTGAATAAGTCTGTTGAAGCGTAAATCGCCAGAAGAATTATTACAATATTATATTTCAGCATATGTGCCGCCGCAGAATCAGCAAGATTTCCATTTCCGCCGAACATTATACCGATATATTTAAAGCCTCTTGAAATACTGCCCTGTGCAAGGAATACTGTTATAAGGGTAATTGTCAGCATAGTATAAATTATGCCGTTTGGTCTGAATCGTTTCTGATTGTTAAGTTTGTTTTCAATTACAACTGCAATTCCCAGTAACATTCCCCAAAAAGCCGCACCTGAACTGAAACCGTACCACATTCCGGTAATTGTCCATACGCATACAAAAATAAGCTTATTTACATAGGGATTTTCAAAATTGGCTGAAAATGGTGTTGTGATGTATTTTCTGAACCAATGGACAAGCTGAATATGCCAGCCCGATACGAATACTCGTATTTTTTTGGTGAACAGCGGATAATTGAAGCTGTTGGGGAATTTCATACCAAAGCATCGGCATAAACCGCAGCTCATATCTGAAAATCCCGACAAGGTAAAATACAGACAAAGTATATATGCGATAATTCCAAGCCACGCACCTGCGGCTGAAAGCTCGTCTATGGGCGTATTTTTCACAGCTGAATTGAGGGAATAAAGGGAATCTGCTATAAGCAGCTTTTTTGCAAGTCCCTTTGTAAATCCCATTAATCCGCTGCCGATTTCAGATATGTTATAACGACGGTTGCGGAGGGTATAAACAAAGGTGTCATAGCTTACAATTGTTCCCATAATCAGCCTTGGAAACATCATCAGATACAGAGAAAAGCGAATGAAATTCTTGTCACATTTAGAATTTCCCCTGTAAATATCGGCAAGATAGCCGATTGCTGAAAGAGTAAAAATTGAAATTCCCACAGGGAAAATATTCTGTGCAATTCCTGTGAAGCTGTGAAGATACGCAAAATAACTGCTTCTGAAAGAAATAAGCATAATTACGTCAAAAAGTATTCCCACCGCAAGAGGTATGCTCTTGTATTTCGGCGGAATATGATATATCGAAAGTCCTGCAAGGTAATTCACAAGGCAAAAAACTATTATGAATGCGGCAGGACGAAATCCCATAAAACAGCAGAATATAAGGCTTTCTCCGTAAAGTATCCAGTCTTTCAGCTTATTCGGAGTTACCGTATAAAGCAAAAGGGATACGGGGAAAAACAGATATATAAACAGCAGACTGCTATATGTCATTTTTCATCTCCTTTACCGCCGCCATATGCTCTGCAAGCTCCTCGGCGGTCATCATCGTGTTAAGCACCTCAAGCAATGCCCCTGCGGAAAGCATTGAGGGAAGTCCAAGGCGGCTTTGCAGCTTTTTCCGCAGAATACTGCTTTCATTGCCGCCGCTTAATCCAAGTTCAAACATTGTAAGCTTTGTTATATCCCTCGGAGCAATTCGCTCAGAGGCTGTAATTCCTGCCTTTGAAAAGGCTTCACGGAGAATTTTTGCGTCAATTCCCTCAACGCCCAGTTTTCCCTCAGCGGAGGGCTTTGTCTTACGCTTTTCCTTGCCTTTAAGGGCTGGAACATAAACATTTATAATCTCGCTGTTACCAACGATTTTTTTGATATACGCCCTTATCATAGCCCCTGCGTTATCACTATCGGTCATAATAATAACGCCCTTCTCTTTTGCTAAAAGCCTTATTAAATCACGCTTT
>CALFMA010000226.1 GCA_937880065.1 uncultured Ruminococcus sp. | reverse complement strand
GAATTAAAACAATAATCGGGAACAATCTAAAACAGCTTTATGGTATATCAATTGTGTCAATCATCTCTTTTGTTTTATCGTCAAAAACAAAGATATAATCGCCACAGGTTTCAAAGGTATACTTTCCACCATTTTTAATTTCGTTAGCAGGGCAAGAGTTGATTTTCTTCCATGTATCAACCGAATATGTAATATATTCGCCCTTATGATAAGTAATCATTTTTTTCGCATTAATATATATTATTTTTTCTCCCGACATCGTTTTATAAGTGACAGCTTCGGAATTATTGCAGTTGATTATCGAAGCTTCATCATACGAATGAAAGAATAAAGTTTTTTCTTCCGCACAATCGCTTCCGCCTTTGTATTTATTCGGAGATATATAAAAAAATTTCAGAAAGCTTTTGTCCGAATATATGCTGCTGAATGATATTAAGAGGTCGTTTTCCGCTGTAATATGCCTTATATCAGTTCTGTGAAACTTGTCAAATTCAACTTCTTCGGCAATATCCTTTACAACGAGATTTGTATTGAAGCCTGCATATTTCAGGAAATAATCGTCTGTATGTCCGATTATTGTATCGGAGGTAAGATTGATAATTCTGTTATCGTCAATAAAAACAGTTCCGATAAAACTGCTTAAATCGCTGAAATTCTCCTCAAAAACAGGTGCTTTTGATACAATAGTATATTTATCACCCGATACAATTTTGTAATCGGCTATCTTGGACACTTTCGGATTCTTCAAAAAATCCTTTATTGACATTTCGGCAAGATTTTCCGCATCTAAAATATTATATTTATCGTCCGTATACAGCACGGCTTCTTCCGCTGCGTAAATTCCACTAATATCACCGATTTCGGCTCTTTTTACAATATTTCCCCGATGTGTAAGCTGTATTATTTCGCCATCTTTCACCGCATAAACATAATCCGAATTACAGGCAACATAGCATATGCCTTTTTCATCAAAAAACAGACTGCTGTTTTTGTCCTCTCCGATTTTATAAATTCCCTTATCTCCGTTTACGTAATAATGATTACGTCCATTATTACATATTTTGCAATTCATAGCAGATTCATTATATTCGGAAGCAAAACTCAAAATTGAATTTTCATTGCAGTTATTTACCGTTATAGTTGGTCCGACAGCAAAATTCACACTTAATAATAAGCTTGATACAACAACTAATAATACCAAAACAACAAATGCTATTCTTTTCTTTACAAGCATAATCCGTTACTCCTTCAAATAATTATTCCTGTTGCCAATGTCTGAAATTTATTTTTATCAAACAAATCTGTAATTGATAAAAATGTGTTATCTGCTCCCATTCAAGGGTAGCGTCACGTTAGTGGAATTAAAACAATAATCGGGAACAATCTAAAACAGCTTTATGGTATCTCAATTATATCAACCAACTCTCCCGAAAAAACAAAAATATAATCTCCGCAGGCTTCAAAGGTATACGAGCTGCCCTTTTCAATTTTTTCGGCTGGACGAGATTCGATTTTCTTCCAATTGTTAAGGGAATACGTTGTATATCTGCCGTTGCGATAAGTTATAGCTATCTCCTTATCTGCATAAATAATATGCTCAAATCTTTTTGTTTTAAATTCTTTTTCAACAGAAAAATTCTTCGTGTCAACTACACACAACACATCATGCTCATTGAAATCATCGCTGCTATGGGCATATACATTTGAATTGCTTAACAAAATAAGCATATCATCATATGGAATTATATCTGTAATTCTGGTGCATTGTGCCTTAGTATCATCAAAAAAGTCATCATACTCCTTTGCGATTTTGTTATTGATGTCATATGCATTTAATCTACTCAAACGCGAACTATTCAATTCAAATATAATATCATTAGAAAAGCTTTGTTCTTTTGAATACGAAAACGGGTAATAACAATTGTTTTCTTTATCTATGGCAGTTGTTATTTTTAATCCTTCACCTGTATTACAATATAAAAATAAATGATTATTATATGTTCCTATCTCATATCCGTTACCTATGCTGTAATTATCTTTAAATTCTATTGTTTTCAGTTCAAAATTTTCATCTGCATCAAAAACGTAACAATCTCCGACAGGATTGTTGCGAACAAAAATCATATTGTCAATAACAGCTTTTATTGAAATATCAGGTTCATAGTCTTGTTCCAATTTCAATTTTGCAGTTTTCAAAACATTTCCGTTTAAATCTAATATGGCAATTATTGGATTAACATTGTTGTTCTCATAGTATGTCAGATAAATTTCTTCATCCTGTACAAATAGTGAATAGCACTCATCTGCCTCAAAAAGCTTTTCAGAACTGCCGTTACTCATTGAATAAACTCCGTTATATGTCATATAAATATATTTTCCCTGAGAATAATACACCATGTCATCAGATATTTCTACTACCGTTTTAGTATCTGTTGTCAATAAATTGACAGTGCATACACTGATTATTAATAAAATAATAACTGCAATTGAGATTTTAATTTTCTTATTCATATACAATATACCCCTATTAATTGTTTTGTAACCTAATTATAACATTTTATTTATAAAAAAGCAAGAGCTTATAGCAAACAAGGCTTCCCGATTTTATTCGAGAAGCCTTGATTTTTATGGTACGGATAACAGGAGTTGAACCTGCACCGAGTTGCCCCGACTGGCACCTGAGGGCAGCGTCACGTTAGTGGAATTATTATCCAACACTTTTATTGTTTTCACGAAGATTTATTCTGATTATTTCCACCATTGTAGCAATAAATTCTGAATTGGTCGGTGGAAATCGTGTTTCTATACAGGAACATTCAAACATTTTATGCTTGGTGTTTAGTTTACTGCTTAGCCACGTTAATTCTATTGATTTTCTGATTGTAAGATTTACACTTGAAGCAGTAACTGAGTACTTTTGTGCAATTGATAATAATACATCGCTGTTTTTTACATCTTCATAATATTTTGCCATGTAAATATATATTGCTTCTTTGACATAAGTAAACCCTTTGAAGTTTGGGGCAAATCCTAAATCCAAAAGAGATTCGGAAATGTGCTGCATTAATTCATCTGTATTTTTATGTATATATGTTGATTTTAATTCGTTCATAGATTTGTACTTCCTTAATATCTATATTTCATTAGTTAAAATTATATAAATCAAAGCCCATCAAATGACGGGCTTTGATTTTCAGTTGATATATCGTCCATTATTCGGCTATTCCTGCAAGCTTCTTCTGAATTCTCACAGCGTCGTCAACTGTTCACTAAAAAGTTTGTGATTACTTGGTATACCTTGCACTTTCAATAGTATGTTTAATAATACTGTGGATATATTCTTTTGTTGCATCATCATCAGTATAAGAATAAACAACCCATTTTGTTGGAGCTTTTTCAATATTAAAATCTGGTTTATTACAAGGAATAACACCATATAAAGCCTCATAATAATAACTTTCGTTACTGTTTTGCTTTTGCATTGTACCCGTCTGATAAATAAATGAACAATCCACAATTGTTACATCAACTTCTGTTTTAGGAATTGAAAAATATACATTTCCTTTTTGGCAATCAGGAATTTTAGAATCTTTTAAAAGTTCATAAACATCTTTTGGGGTAATATCATAATTACCTGTATCAACAGTATACATTGTAGGAGAGTTATAATGAAAAAATACGACATCTTTGTTTTCAAGTTCAATTTTATATGTTGGTAAATCCGAAGTATCACTTACTCTACTGAATTCATCAGGAATTTCTATAGTAAAGCCCTCTAAACCTACAGAACGATATTCAGCAGTTGTTTCATTAACCTGAACTTGCTCTGTTATTGAATTTGTGGCTAGACTATCATTATAAACTGAATCTTTTTCATCGCAACCAGAAATAAGACTCAATAATAACACGCTGTAGATCAATATTACTTGTTTAATATTAAACACCTCCTAAAATATGCATAAAACGTTGATCCTCACTACCTCTTGTACTCAAAAGTATATCCTTTTTATGATTATTTGTTGTTGAGCGATAAGTAACCAACAAATCAGCTCTTCCAGAGGAACTATAAACTATACTTGTTACTATCATTGAATGTCCCATATTTACTCCATCGTAAGTAACTTGAATCAAATCTCCTCTTGTTACTGAACTCCAATTGCTGTCATTAAAGTTAATCATTGAGTTATTAGAATGCATATAGTCATACAGATAATCCGCACCCGCCCAACTTGTTGAACGATTTGACGATGATGTATAAAACCAACAATTATTATAACCATGATAACCAAAGTGTTCAGGTATACCACCACCTTCATTTAATACTTGAGATGCAAAATTGGTACAATCTCCACCAATTCCTTCTATATTAAAGTAGTTTGGATTTGGTGAAAAAACATATGTATTAGCATATGCAACTGCATTATTAGCATTATAATTTGAACTTCTTGATTGAATAGCAGTAATTGAAGATTCATTTTTTTTGTCTTCATTATATTTAATGATATTAGATAATATACTTTCTTTGTATTTATTTATTGATATAATATCATCTAAATCAACACCTTGTCCTTTTAATGAATATAAAATATCCTCCGAAATAAAATTGTCAATAAATTCAATCTTCCATTCGCCATTTTCTAAAACCATTTTCACAAGATACCGATCCATTGTAGCAGATTCAATACTGGGACATATATTATAATTAAAAGTTTTATAAATATACATATCGATAAGCGCCGCATCCGTATTTTTTGTTATATTTGTATAATTATAGGTTATAGATTTATTTAATTCTCTTATTCTTTGTCCGCTATAATGATTAGTCTTTGATAAAATATTTTGATATAACATTGTATCAATCAACGCAATGTTTAATGTCGTCTTATTACCCTTTTTCGAACTAAAATATTTATCGTATTGCATACCTTCTAAGTCTGCATTATCTATTCTATACTCATAATCATCAAAAAAATCTTGAATTACTTTCTTTATTCTATTATTCTCAACACTTACAACACCATTGTCATCAACATCAAGTTCATTTATGTTAGAAATTTTAAAGCAAGCCGGATCGGAATTTGCCAAACATCCATCATCATTAGGGTCTATATTGGGATTGAAAGCTGATGACGCACCAAAAGATGTCATTATTGAAGCTAAAACGCCAATAGATACTAAACATGATAAAAGCTTTTTCATTTTAAACAACTCCTTAATTTTCACATCCTTGATTTTCCTATGCAACCCATACGTAAGACGACGTGTTTGTTACAGACTGTTCATCAGGGAACCACCATGTATCTTCCTTGGCATAGTGGGTAAGCTGAACACGGTAATAGTAACCGCCCTGGACTGTTACAGCGTAATTAGCAAGTGAATAAGTCGTGGCGTCTTCTTTTATCTTATCACTCACGGTTTTCTCAGTTGTCCAGTTTGTTCTGTCAGAACTACGCTGAATTTTAATGTCGGTAAAACCTATTTCTGCCATTTGTTCATTACCAGTTGTGATTGCAGTTATATAAACTGTTTTAGTTCCCTTGGTACACCCAAGAGAATAACCTGAAATAAGTCCCACCGCAAGCGGCTCAACATCACCTGTGGAAACCGCATTAACCGCAGTTATTTCTTTCTCCGCAGCATTTGCCTGCACGGGCACCGACAAACAGCACATACAAGCCAAAACAAACGCTAATCCTTTAATCTTCATAACAAACTCCTCCTTAAAATTAATTCCTCAAAAATCCCTTTCTGTACACTAATGTTTTTTAAACCCTAACTTTTTCCATTTTTCGATAATTTTTTCAAAGTTTGTATGAATGTACAATTGCGTGTTTGCGGATTTGTACTATTTAACCAAAGATTCAATAACTTTCTGGCACTCATCATAATTACAATCAATTGCTGTAATCAGATAAACTATATTTTCTTCAAGAAAAGTTGCTGTAAATTGATTATCCTCTTTAAGAATATACATTTTATAATCGTTTATCTTTTCTTCCACAATGTTATATGTATCTGTTGGTATACCAATAGGTGGTACTTCCATGCCATTATTATACTGACAAAAATCAATGTTCAATTTAATTTCATCTTTTTTATATTGAAAAACAATATGTGTAAACACATCATTTTTTTCCTCAAACAGTTTAATCAGTTCAAAACCATCAGGAATATACGTCGGAGTTAACGGATACATATCATATTCTGCACATTTGGCTTTTATTCCGTAGGGGTCATCATCAGTTACTGAAAGATCGGTTTTCTCTCCTTCATTCATATCAATTGTAATACCACCCTTGACTATTTTATAAGCTGCAGAAAACATATTCATACCTAATGCTGAAAACGATGCAATATTCAAAACCAGTATTACAGCGGCACAACTTACAAACACTGCACTCCATTTTCTGATTTTCAACTTGTTATTTACATCGGATTTTCTTCCCTTTAAGAATGCAATCCCACTTTTTGTTTTTGCCTCTATAAGTTCATTTTCATTATGTATTTCACAAATTGTTTTTGTGATTTCTTCAATTAAATCAAAATCCTGCTGCTTTATTGGTTTATTTAATTCCTCATCCAGCTGAACCTGCAATTCTTTCAGAATCTCTTTATCGGCTTCTGTAATATTTGATATATTATGAAACAACTCCTTGTTATTCATACAGATCATCCTTTCTATTCATTAATGTTTTTTACACCCTTACTTTTTCCGTATATACAAATATTTTCAAAATTTGTATATATGCACAAGTTTTCGACTATCTGTTCTTGCTATTTTGGTTGTCTCTAACTTTTTCTTTTATTAAATGTACTTTTTTATACAGCTGAGTCAATGATATGCCATATTTTTGAGCAAGTTCCGCTTTACTTCCATATTCCGAAGAATAATACTCAGAAATAATCGTATATTCCTCTTCGGTAAGACAAGCTAATTCAGATGACCTTTCGTTTTCATTAACTGCAGTTTCGTCTATTATTTCTTCAGGATTACTTAAGAGTTCCTCTTTATTTGACTTTCTCTGATATGCCTTAATTACACGATTAGCTGTTTCGTATAGCCACGCCCTGATGTTATCTGATAGTCTTAACTTATACTGTTTTTTCAGTAATATCAAAAACACTTCCTGCGTACAATCATCAGCAGCATATTCGTTATGGTCAAGTCTTACAAGACAATATCTGTATATTGAAGAGTAGTATTTTTCTATAATCTCATTGCATAATGTATTGTTGTCCATATCCACACACCTCCTGTTAATTTTATTTTATCACACTCTTTCCGACAATTTCAATAGCATTCTTTAAACATTTCTCCACAGCTTTTGCACTAATGCAGAATTCTTCTCCGATTTCCTCGTAGGTCAGTTCATATGTTCGGGTATGGTTACAGAGTTGAAATAAAACTGTACCGCCGAGAGCATTTTGTTACGCACCCCTTTGTATGCGTAAGTCCAGAATGAAGCTTCGCTGTTTTCGTTGTAGCTTTCATACTGTTCAATTAATGATTTATAGCCCTCTTTCTGTAAATACTCAAATACATCAAACGGTAATCCGTATGTTTTTGAAATACGCTGTGCAAGATTATAGATGTTCTGATAGTTTTCGTCTATAAGTTTATTCTTATCCATTTTTCTCTCCTATGTCCAAAGCTTCAAAAAGAGCTTTTTTCTTAAGGGTAGCTCTAAAAACCCGTTTAATTATAGAAAAAACAGATAGGTGCGGCAGCTGCAAGTAAACCTTCCGAAGGCGTGCTTTCGCACTCCGAGGGAGGTTGACGCAGCAGATGTCGTGCATAGCTGTTTTTTCTCAAAAGGGGTTTTTAGAGATGCCCTTAAATTATTTGTATATCGTTAATTGGTTGAGAAGTGAAAATCCCACCGTCCCCCGAATAGCTAACGGCTAAAAGCTAACAGCTAAAGGCTTTAAAAATAATTACGCATTATATAAAATGTCATTATTTACAAAAAAAGCTTTACAAATTATTAGAAATATGTTATAATAGAAAAAATATGTGTTATCTCAAATTTTAAAAGAAAGGTCTGATTATTTATGAGCAATACAACACAATTTATGAATCACAATGGTATGACCTGCGTGAAATTATCCGCAGGAGGCTATGAGGCACTTATTGCATACGAAATCGGCTGTAATGTTATCCGCCTCCGCAACAACAACGAGGGAATGGAGTTCTTCCGCTGGAATCCCGATAATACTTTCGACGATATTCTTCAATCTGCCGAAGTATGGGGACTTCCTACACTTTACCTCCCCAACCGCTTTGCTGACGGAGTTCTCAAAACTTCCGATGCGGTTTATCAGCTTCCCGTAAACGAAAAAGCACCCTACAACAACCACATTCACGGCTTTATCCATAAGCGTAAATTTGAGGTTATTGAGCATAATTCCGACAGCAATTGTGCATGGGTAAAAACACGCTACGTTTACGACGAAAACGACGAATTTTTCCGGTATCTCCCTGTTCGCTTCACAGCTGAGTATACTTTCACACTCTCCGCAAGCGGTCTTGAACAGGATATCTGCTTTATCAACAACGACGACAAGGTTCTCCCGATGTCCCTTGCATCTCATACAGCTATCAGCGCACCATTCGTTGACGGTGCTAAGGAGGAGGATATCCGCCTTACTGTGCCGATTGGCAAGAAGTGCGAACTGAACGAAAGATGCCTCCCAACAGAACAGCTGAAATCCCTTACAATGTGGGATTTAGAGTACAAAGAGGGTACAAAATGCCCTGTATTGCAGGTTGTTGACAATGATATGTACACAGCGGAAACTGCTAAGCTTGACGGTCATGATTTCTATGGTGTTTTCGCCGAAGATACAGCAAGCGGAAAGAAACTCTGCTATGAGGTTTCTGAGGAATACGGATTCTGGATTATCTGGAATGACCGTGGTTTCAACCACTATTTCTGCCCAGAGCCTATGACAGCTATGATTGACGCTCCGAATCTCAGCCTTTCACCCGATGTTACGGGATATCGTGAGGTTAAACCGGGCGAAGAATTTACTGCACATCAGAGATTCTTCACAATGGCTTGATATAGGAGCTGTTAAGAATGAAATACAATGCTAAAAAAGCAATCGCTGTCGGTATTGTGCTGATTATTTTCGGAATAGGCATTTTCTCCTTTGTTTGCATAAAAGAAAAAGCCAAGTCAGCCGACGGAATTCCCGTGGAATGTACAGTTACCGATGTGACAATAATAGGCAAAAGACGATATGCCGACGGCTATTACCTCGACAAAGACGGAAATCAGGTTGATGTAGAAATCGTAAATGTAGGGCGTGTTTCCGTCAATGATACTATTGATGCCTATATTCTCCCCGATAATCCCAATACAGCACAGGTTAAATCTCCCATGTCGCTTATGCTCTTTGCAGGTGCTTTTTCGGGTATTGTCTGTCTTGGTGGTATGTTTATCATCAAATCCGTCCTTAAAGAAGTTTCCGAAAAGAAACTTCTTGACGCAGAGGGGAAATTCACAAAAGGCAGAATTATTGATGTCCGTGTTGACGGCGACAAAAATTTGAAATTCTATTTTGCTAAAATTTCATACCACGACGCTGACGGCATTGAACATACCTTTGAGGATTGTGACGACAAGCACAGATTAAGCCGTGCAGGCGAAATCGTCAACGTGAGATATGCAGTAAAAAAGAACGGCAAATACGCTAACGATGTAATTTAATATCGATATTTGTAAGTTATGCACAAAAACAATTCAAAAAAATCTATCGCATAAGGCAGGCAACACACTTGTATTATTATTCATTTTATGGTATAATAGGAAGTGATATTTGAGTTTTCGGATTATTTAGCTGATAATCCTGAAAGCCGCAGAGATATTTAACCAACAGACTGCGGTGGATTTATCAACTATCAATATAATAAGTAAGGAGTAGATTACAATGAAGTTCGGATTTTTTGATGACGCAAATAAGGAATATGTCATTAATTCCCCCAGAACACCCTATCCGTGGATTAACTACCTCGGAACACAGGCTTTCTTTTCATTAATTTCAAACACAGCAGGCGGTTACAGCTTCTATAAGGACGCTCGTTTAAGACGTATCACACGTTACCGTTACAACAATGTGCCAATTGATATGGGCGGACGTTATTTCTATATCAACGACAACGGCACAGTTTGGAACCCCGGCTGGTCACCTGTTAAGACAGAGCTTGATTCTTACGAGTGCCGTCACGGTATGGGTTATACAATTATCACAGGTAAGAAAAATGACCTCAAAGCACAGGTTACTTTCTTCGTTCCCCAGAATTACAACGGCGAAGTTCAGCAGGTTGTACTCACAAACGAGGGTACAGAGGAGAAGTCATTCTCACTTTTCTCATTTGCTGAATGGTGTCTTTGGGACGCTCAGGACGACTGCACAAACTTCCAGAGAAACTTCTCTACAGGTCGTGTAGAAGTTGTAGGTTCTACAATTTACCACAAGACTGAGTACAGAGATAGACGTGACCACTTCGCATTCTATACAGTTAACGATGAAATCGACGGCTATGATACAGACAGAGATTCATTCATCGGTCTTTACAATGGCTTCAATGACCCACAGGCTGTTATGGCAAATGCTGCTAACAACTCCTTTGCTGACGGTTGGTCACCCATTGCTTCACACTATAAGAAGATTACTCTCGCTCCCGGCGAGTCCAAGACTCTTATCTTTATCCTCGGTTATGTTGAAATGCCCGTTGACAAGAAGTTCGAGGCTGACGGCGTAACAATCAACAAGGAAAAGGCTCTCGCTATGATTGACCAGTACAACACACCTGAAAAGGTTGCTGCTGGCCTTGCTGAGCTTAAAGCTGCATGGGACGAGCTTCTCGGTATCCTCAATGTTAATACTTCCGATGATAAGGTTAACCGTATGGTTAATATCTGGAACCAGTATCAGTGTATGGTTACTTTCAACCTTTCACGTTCTGCTTCTTACTTCGAAAGCGGTATCGGTCGTGGAATGGGCTTCCGTGACTCC
>CALFMA010000225.1 GCA_937880065.1 uncultured Ruminococcus sp. | reverse complement strand
CAGATGTCGTGCATAGCTGTTTTTTCTCAAAAGGGGTTTTTAGAGATGCCCTTTAATTATCTTTTTGCCGATATATGCGGAAAAAACGCATAGAATAATATCCCACGGCAGGGGTAGCAGGCAGTAGAAAATTACAATTGCCGCCGATTGTTCTTTGAGGTAAATTGACGTTATAAGGCAGTTATAAGCCGTACCTATTGCGAAAGTCGGCACAAGTCCCACAAGGCAGCCGATTAACAGCCGCTTGAAACCAGCATTTTCGCTGTGGCAGATTTTCCCCGTGATATATGCACCGATTATCATACCAACGAGGAAGCCAAAAGTTGGGTGAAAAATATACCGTATACCGCCGCCGCCTGCAAATACGGGAAATCCCACAAGCCCTGTGAGAATATAGACAATGACGCTGATTGCACCGTTTTTACCTCCTGCAATGACACCTGCAAGGGTAGTGAAAAGTATCTGCAAGGTAATGGGGCAGAGGGGAGTGGGGATTTTTATAAATGCACCCACGGTGATAAGTGCCGAAAACAGCGATATTAAAATTAAGTCTTTAGTTTTCAGCCTAATCACCTCATTTTAAAATAATTTTAAAATAAAAGGGTATCTTTGCGGATACCCTCTAAATTTTTATATTTCAAACTCAAATTTCGGCATTAACTGCAATTTGTGCAGATTATTTCTGTGCATACGGTCAATTTTTTCCTTTAATTCAGGCTTGTCGCTTAAATCTGTAAGACCACGGATATAAGTGTCAAGTTCCGCATAAGTAAATCCAAGATTTTCCTCGTCAGTCTTGCCGCAAAGTCCGTCAATGGGAACTTTATGAACAAGGCTTTCGGGAAGTCCGAGATAATCGCCGATTTGCAGAATTTCCGTAACCGTCAGCATTGACAGGGGAGAGAAATCACCTGCCGCATCGCCGTGCTTTGTGGAATATCCAACCCAATCCTCTGAAAGATTGCAGGTATTCACGACTCTGCCGTTAAGACAGGCAGCTGCTGCATAAAGAGTTGTCATTCTGATACGTGGGGGAGTGTTGATAACTGCCTGTGAATTCATAGGCATATGCTTTTCAAATTCCTTTGTGAAAGCGTCAACAGTTGTGCCGATATTAATTACATAATGCTCAATTCCGAGAGTTTCAACAAGGAGATGACTGCAATCAATATCGTGCTGTTCGCCCTTTGGCATAAGTATGCCTACAACTCTGTCTTTGCCTAATGCCTTAACGCATACAGCGGCGGCAACGGAGCTGTCCTTTCCTCCCGATATGCCGATAACGGCTTTTGTATCGGGAGAAGCGGTTGTATCAAAATAATCCTTAACCCATTTTATAAGGTCAGCTGTTGTTTTTTCAACATTGAAACAATAACTCATAGTTATCACCCTTATTCCGAAATATCATTTACAATAGCGTCAAAGAGAGGGAAATCCTTTTCATATAGTTCCTTCATTTTCTTTTCGCTGCAATGCATAAGCTTATGAGGTTCACGGATTCCGATAAACCATTCGCTTGTCAACACGTCCTTTTCAATGCCGATTTTTTCGGCAAGAGATGAATTTTCAAGCATAAGTTTATCCCCCTTTACAAGTTCATTGTCGGGATAAAGTCCGGTTAAATCCACTAAAACTTCATCGCTAAGCATATCAGCCGCTATTTTGTTGCCGATTATAATTGCACAGTTATCGCTTTGAAGTTCCGCAGAAAGTCGTGTAGCCGCAGCGTTTGCATAATCAGAAGTTTGTTCGCCTGTGTAGGGAATGTAGTGAATAGCTGCCTCAATTTTACCGTTTTCGTTATAATCTTCGATAAAAGTTTCGGCATATGCTTTCAGTTCACTTTCTTCTGCAAGGGTGTAATTAGTTCCGATAATGAGAATTGTAACATCGGGATTTGGTCGTGTCAGATAGCTGTGAAGAAGAATTCCTGCGATTGTACCGAAAACGGCGGTAAGTGTAAGCCACCATTTATTGAGATAGAAAAAGCTTGAAATCTTCTGTCCGAGAGTTCTTTTTACTTCTTCGACTTCGGGTTCTTCGTCCTTGATAGTGTCGCTTTCTTCAATAATTCCCTGTTTAAGGCGAATTAATTCAAGTCGTTCTTCTTCAAGACGTTTTGCTCTTTCTTCTTCGGCTTTTTTCTTTTTTTCCGCAAGAATTCTTTCACGTTCCGCCTGTTTTTTCAATTCTTCCTCGGCGGCTTTCTGCTTCATTTCACGATTAGTTTCAAAAATACTTTTTGATATATGAATTTTCTCATCTTCCTGTGGAGATGATTTGTTTTCGCTGTTATTCTTCATCTTCGTCCTTTTCAGGTCTGCCGCTGTTTGCAGGGAGGGGCTTCATTGTTGGGAAAAGAAGTACATCACGGATTGATGCGCTGTCTGTAAGGAGCATTACAAGTCTGTCAAGACCAAGTCCAAGACCGCCCGTAGGTGGCAGACCGTATTCGAGAGCTGTTACGAAATCTTCATCAACCTCGCCTGTTGTATCGCCTAAAGCACGTCTTGCCTCAACCTGCTTAATGAAACGCTCCTTCTGGTCAATCGGGTCATTAAGCTCGGAGAAAGCATTACCCATTTCACGGCAGTAGATGAAGTACTCAAAACGCTCTGTAAATGCAGGGTCAGAGGGCTTTCTCTTAGCAAGTGGAGAATTTTCAACAGGATAATCGTAGATAATTGTAGGCTGAATAAGCTTATCTTCAACAAATGCGTCAAAGAATGCAATGAGAACGTGTCCCTTTGTTGCATTTTCGCCTTCTTCAACTTCTACATCTTTAGCCTTAGCACAAGCTCTTGCGTCCTCGTCAGTTGCCCATTCGTTATAGTCAACGCCTGCATACTTCTTAACAGCCTCAACCATAGTAAGACGCTGCCAAGGTTTGCCCAGTTCAATATCAACGCCCTGATATGTAATTGTATCGCTGCCGCAGATTTTGAATGCAAGGCTTCTGTACATATTTTCAATGAGGTCCATCATTCCGATGTAGTCTGTGTAAGCCTGATACATTTCAATTGAAGTAAATTCAGGGTTGTGAGATGTATCCATACCCTCGTTTCTGAAAATACGTCCAACCTCGTATACACGGTCAAATCCGCCTACGATAAGCTTTTTAAGGTTAAGCTCAGTTTCGATACGCATAAACATATCCATATCGAGAGTGTTGTGGTGAGTTACGAAAGGCTTTGCAGCTGCTGCAATCTGGATAGGAAGAAGAACAGGAGTTTCAACTTCGATATATCCGAGATTGTCAAGATAATTTCTGATTTCCTTTAAAATAAGGCTTCTCTTTACAAATGTATCCTTAACCTCAGGATTTACGATAAGGTCAAGGTATCTCTGACGGTAACGTGTATCCTGGTCCTTTAAGCCGTGCCACTTTTCGGGGAGTGGGAGAAGTGATTTTGAAAGAAGTTCAATTTTGTGTGCGTGAATTGAGATTTCGCCCTTTCTTGTTCTGAAAACGAAGCCTTCAACACCGATAATATCGCCTATATCCCATTTCTTCTTGAACTCCTTGAACTGGTCAGCACCGATATCATTTGAACGGATATAAACCTGAATACGGTCTGTGTTATCACGAACATCAATGAAGTTAGCCTTACCCATATCACGCCAGCTCATAATTCTGCCTGCGATACGGATGATGTTGCCGTTAAGCGCTTCAAGTCCTGCCTTTACAGCTTCTTCATCGCCGTTTGCAGCAGCGATAATTTCAGCTTCCTTAGCTTCATATTCAGCCTTTAAAGCGGCAGCCTTGCCTGTTACATCATATTTCGTAGTCTGGAATGGGTCAAAACCGCCCTCACGGAGAGAAGTGAGCTTGTCGATACGGTCCTTCTTTAATATATTAATATCCTGTATTTCCTCAGCTTCAACAGGAGTATTGTTCTGCATTTCGCTCATTTGAATCATCCTTTACTTAGAAATTTCAATTACCTCAAAACGAAGCTCGCCAACAGGAGCTTCAACGATGAAAATATCGCCGACTTTCTTCTTCATAGCAGCCTTGCCGATAGGGGATTCATCGGAGATTTTTCCGTTCTTAATATCAACGTGGTTTGTGCCGACGATGTTGAAAGTTTCAACCTTATCGCTGCCTACACGTTTGATTTTAATGATAGAACCCATACCGATTTCGTCAACGGAAATGTTGGAATCCTCGATAATTTCAGCGTTATCAACAGTATACTGAAGTTCTGCAATCTGTGCTTCGAGAATAGCCTGTTCGTTTTTAGCCTCATCATACTCAGCATTTTCGGAAAGGTCACCGTAGGAACGTGCAACTTTAAGTCTTTCAGCAACTTCCTTACGTTTATTGATTTTAAGGTCATCAAGCTCTAAAATAAGTTTTTCATAGTTTGATCTTGACATCTGCTTGCCCATAATAAAACACTCCTTGAAGTATAATTATTTCGGGGATAATCTCATAATGACAGACTATCTCACGATACATACATTTTATTATACCCTATTTATTCGCCTTTGTCAAGGTTTTTGGATTTTTTCTTCACTTTTATAATAGGTGTTATATACAGTTAAAACTGTTATTTAGTGAATATGCTGTTATTGGTGCTGCGTGAGTTTTTTAGAATTGTGAATAATTACAAATTTTGCCGTATCTATTGACAAATCGACGCAACTGTTATATACTGTATATATAACAGTTAAACAGTTATGAACACCGTATAACAGTTACGACATAAAAATGATACAGGAGGTGCTGAATGAAAATTTATCAGAATTCAAATGAGCCTATCTATAAGCAGATAGCCTCACAGCTGCGGGAACAGATACTTTCGGGACAGCTTAAAGCAGGTGAACCGCTGCCGTCCATACGAGTACTGGCACAAAATCTGAAAATAAGCGTCATTACCACAATGAAAGCTTATGAGGAACTGACCGCAGAGGGGCTTGTAACTGCCACAAAGGGCAAGGGGTATTTCGTCAATTCGCAGGATGAAAAAATGCTGGCGGAACAGCATATGCGACAGGTTGAGGAAAGCCTGACGGAGGCAATAAATTCCGCAAGAATAGCAGGGCTTGACGTTGAGGAGCTTTGCGAAACATTGAGAACATTATGGGAAATGGAAAACTGAAAGGAAGTTTAAATTATGGAAAATGCAATTAAAATTAACGGAATCACAAAAAAGTATAAGGGATTTACACTTGGTCCGATTAACCTTGAAATTCCCTGCGGATTTTCAACAGCACTTATCGGTGCAAATGGTGCAGGTAAAACTACTTTAATTGATGTAGTGTGCGGAGTTACAGGTAAAAGCGGCGGCGAGTGCGTATACTTCGGGGATAAGACGGATATTGATGACAGCGAGTTGAGAAATCGTATCGGCTACTGTTCATCAATGAATTTCCTGCCTATGACATGGAATGCGAAAAATATTGCCGAGGCTATGGAAATCGGATTTGATAACTTTGACAGAAATAAATTTGACGAACTGTGCAAGCGTTTCAAGCTTGAAGATTCTACTGTTAAAAAGGCGAAAAGAATTATTAAAATGTCCGACGGTAACAAGATGAGAATTTATCTTGCATCTGTTCTTGCGAGACATACGGAACTGCTTGTTC
>CALFMA010000224.1 GCA_937880065.1 uncultured Ruminococcus sp. | reverse complement strand
AAGACCCATCATTTCTACATGAGCAGGAACAGATGAAGAACCTGCGAACTGAGCGTCTGAGTGCATACGACCCATGGTATCGGTCATACCGTAAGAAGCAGGACCTGCAGCCATGTTATCAGGATGAAGGGTACGTCCGGTACCACCACCTGAAGCTACTGAGAAGTACTTCTTGCCCTGTTCGTTACATTCCTTCTTGTAAGTACCTGCAACAGGATGCTGGAATCTGGTAGGGTTGGTAGAGTTACCGGTAATGGAAACGTCTACGCCTTCCTTATGCATGATAGCAACACCTTCGCAAACATCGTTAGCACCGTAGCAGTTAACCTTTGCACGAAGACCGTCGGAGTAAGCCTTGCGGAATACTTCCTTAACTTCGCCTGTGTAGTAATCCATTTCTGTTTCAACATAAGTAAAGCCGTTGATACGAGCGATAATCTGTGCAGCGTCCTTTCCGAGACCGTTGAGGATAACACGGAGGGGCTTCTGACGAACCTTGTTTGCCTTTTCAGCAATACCGATAGCACCCTCAGCAGCAGCGAATGACTCGTGGCCTGCGAGGAATGCGAAACACTCTGTCTCCTCCTCGAGGAGCATCTTGCCGAGGTTACCGTGGCCAAGACCAACCTTACGCTGGTCAGCAACTGAACCGGGGATACAGAAAGCCTGAAGTCCCTCACCGATTGCAGCAGCAGCGTCAGCAGCTCTTGTGCAGCCCTTCTTGATTGCGATAGCGCAGCCTACTGTGTAAGCCCACTTAGCGTTCTCAAAGCAGATAGGCTGAATGCTTTCGATAAGCTTATAAATGTCAAGACCTTTTTCCTTACAAACTTCTGCACACTCCTCAATTGAGTTAATGCCGTAAGCCTTGATTACATCGAGAATCTGCTTTTCTCTTCTCTCATATGATTCAAATAAAGCCATTGTACAAGTCCTCCTTATTCTTTTCTGGGATCAACGATCTTAACAGCGTCGTCAACTCTGCCGTACTGTCCCTGAGCCTTCTCAAATGCAGTATTAGCATCATCGCCAGCCTTGATGAAGTCCATCATCTTACCAAAGTTAACAAACTTGTAGCCGATGATTTCGTTCTCCTCGTTAAGAGCAAGACCTGTAACATAACCGTCTGTCATTTCGAGGTAACGTGGTCCCTTTGCGAGAGTACCGTACATTGTACCAACCTGTGAACGGAGGCCCTTACCAAGGTCCTCAAGACCTGCACCTACAACAAGACCGCCCTCAGAGAAAGCAGACTGTGAACGACCGTAAACGATCTGGAGGAACAGCTCTCTCATAGCTGTATTGATAGCATCACAAACGAGGTCTGTGTTAAGAGCCTCAAGGATTGTTCTGCCGGGGAGAATTTCAGATGCCATAGCAGCGGAATGTGTCATACCTGAGCAGCCGATTGTTTCAACGAGAGCTTCCTGAATAACGCCCTCCTTGACATTGAGTGTGAGCTTGCAGGTACCCTGCTGAGGAGCGCACCAACCGATACCGTGTGTAAAGCCGGAAATGTCCTTGATTTCCTTAGCCTTTACCCACTTAGCCTCTTCGGGGATAGGAGCTGCACCGTGAGCAACGCCCTGAGCGATAGGGCACATTGTTTCAACTTCGTGAGAATAAATCATTTTTAATACTCCTTTCGGGAATTTAGCGATTGACAGCTTTAAGCTATCAACGCAATATCGGGGCAAACGGGGAAATTAACCCTTGTCCGTCCCACATACAATAATATTATACTACATTTTGAAAATTTAATCAAGGGCTTTTGACAAAAGAATGTCAATATAGTGTTAGTACACTATAACAATCAATAGCCCAGTTCTTCACCTACAAGAATAACCTTAATTCGGTTTTTATGTCTTTGCTGTGCGGAAATCAGGTAATTGCAGCAAATTCTGCCGTCACCCTTGCAGCCGTCAGCCATTTCGTGGTCAGCCTTGCTGAGAGAAATGCACTCGCCTGTTTCGGCACAGGGAGTTTTGCAGCTAAGACGCACGCAGTTAGGCGGTGCGGCTTCTGTTTTAACACGGATTTCAGCCTCATCTAAATCCCTTACAATTTTGTTATAGCCTGCGATTATGATTACAGATTTCGGACCGAAAGCAATAGCGGCAATTCTGTTGCTCTTGCCGTCCACGTTATAAAGCAAGCCGTA
>CALFMA010000223.1 GCA_937880065.1 uncultured Ruminococcus sp. | reverse complement strand
CCATTACAAAGAGTATCAAACGCTCTCAAAAAAAAATTGAAATAGAGCATCACAAGCAGGGACCAACAGATATATATCTTCTTATCGACTGTTCAGGCAGTATGGCAGGTGACCGCTTAAGGAACGTAAAGAATGCTGTTACAGCACTTGTCACAAATATCGTTGATATGAATATATGCAGAATAGGTATCTTAGCGTTTAATTCCGATTTGCATGATATATCTGATCTTACAAATGATGCGTCAAAAATAATTACCAAAGTTAAAAGCATATCCCCCGGCGGCGGTACAATGGCAAACCAAGCATTTGATAAAGCTTATAAAAAACTTTCAGCATCGGACAATTCTCGTCAGAAGGCTGTTATCATGCTTACAGATGGTAAGATATTTGATGAAGCAGCAACTGCACAAACAGCAGTAAAAATGAGAAATGCAAATATGCGTGTTATAACTATAGGTACTGCTGATGCAAACATGAAATATTTGAAGAAGATCTCATCTTCTATAAATAATGTTAGTGATACATATCCTGTTAATGATCTTTCAAATTTGGCAAAAACGTTCAGAACCATTATTAATACATTAAAGCAGGGATGAGTAGATAAGCGGCTTATTTAGCCTCTTGATGATAAATAAGTTCTAAAACGGAGGAGTAGAAATGAAAATAGATGAAGCCTTAAAAATGGATGATAAAGATTTTAAAGGTAAACCTGAGCTGTCACCTAAGAATGATGCTGCAGACGGAATTACAGGTGATATCATCTGTATAGATTCTGATTTGGCAAAAAAGGTACTTGCTGCGTTGTCCTCACAATTTACAGGGGAGTATAATTCCAGAGAGATAATTGACTACATTGAAAGCAAACAAACAGGTGAATATATGGTAAAACGTTTTCTCCAGAAAATCTGCGATCTCCTTTTTGTCTCTGAAAAAGCAATTAAAGACAGGTTACATGATCTTTTTACAGAACAGGGACCTGATCTGAATTTCGAGTTTGCAAAGAATAAGCTGTATATTGATAATATCAATTATTATGGAAAAACTCCTGAAGAAGAACCGATCCAGGATTTCTTTGATGAAGGTGATGATTTTGAGGGTAATGCAGAGGAGGAGCCTCCAATTCCGGTAATTAATTTCTATGAGCCGTCGAAAAAAGACAAAGGACCTGATGATATTGTGCAAGCAGATGACGAGGAAGACGAGGAAGAAGAGATAGATGAAGAGGATGATCCGATCGAAGAGGATGACAGTTTATCTTTTGATGCCAAAAATTTACCTGATGATCTTTCCTCGGCACAGCGTTACTATAACAATATAAAAGACAAAATATTACTGATCGATAATTATGAGAGCATTTATTTCGATTCCAGTGTAAATAATAAGATTTGCAAAGGAACAGATATCACCACTAATGATAATATTGAACTTACAATTGAGTTCAATAAAGAAGATAAACTGAATACAGGTATTTGCCTTGTTGTTAATTCAAATGATAAGGTTGTAATATTGGGTTCATTAATTAATTCGGCAAATTCAAATCAATATCTCCTTGAGGCTCGGAGTGAAAATGTAGATTTTGATTCGATGCTTGAAAGCTCGATGTATTATAAGGTAGTTGTTTTCAATAAAAACTCGACAGCTTTTTATGCTTGCCGCATCGATCTTGATGTTGCAAATATGAAGGATGTAAATCTTACTCTTTGCATTGATTTTGGTACAAGCAATACAACTGCCGGAACATATACAAATGACGGAATTAAGATCGTTAATTACACAGACGTTACAAATGAATGGCATTCAAGAAGCTGCCTGTGTCCTACACTTGTATATGTAAATAAGATCACAACAGGTATCGGCAATGAGCCTGATGTTGAATATTTATTCGGTTATGACGCTAAAAAGGTGCTTATCGACCATGATTACAATCCTCCCGGAGATCTTTTCTTTGAGATCAAACGTTGGATCTTAACTCCGAATAAATACGAAGAGATATGTGATGGCATCAGCAGAACAGGGATAAAGCGCAAGGAGATAATTAAAGCATATCTTCACTATATTCTCAGATGTGCCGAAAACGACCTGAAATACAAGTTCAAGAAACTTCATTTTTCAGCACCTATCAAGCTAAAAAGTGATTTTATAGCTTTTGTAAAGGAAAATGTATTCACTGCTGAAGAAGGTTTTGATGTTCTTAATGCAGATGAAAGTATAGATGAGGGAATCGCAATTGTCTATAATCATATTTCCAACAATTTGTTGAAAACAGATCGTGAAAAACGAAACGAAAAAGAAAGTGATGTTTACGAATCCGATAAACCTGATAAAGAAGAAAACATTATCATTATCGACTGCGGCGGTGGTACTACCGACCTTGCAAGCTGCCATTACTCTTACAAGCGTAACGAGACTGCATACGAGCTGAAACTTGAAACAAAGTTTGAAAACGGGAACTCTAATTTTGGAGGAAACAATATCACATTCCGTATTTTTGAACTTCTCAAGATAAAAATTGCTGATTTTTACAGTGGAAAGTGTGCACAGGTAAATCTTGATCATGCAATATCAAAGCTTATAAACTCAAATCAGAATGATGTACTTGATAGTATCGATGATGCGATCAAGAAGAAAAAGCCTATCGATATATACGAAAAGCTTAACGAAGAAAGCAAAAAGAGCGAGGAGATACTCCCTACTGATTTTAATGGCGAATCGGAATATGCCAGAAAGGCAGGCACACGTCAGCTTATCAAGCGTAATTTCTATTACCTCTGGCAGCTTGCTGAAAAGATAAAAATCGAGTTCTTTACAAGAACAGATATAATATCGATATCATTGGCAGAAAATGATTCTAATGATACGATACAGATCGATCCGCAGAACTTGTATTTCTACATAAAAAATCCTAATACAGAAATGCCTCCGCTTAAATCCACCAGAGATCTTGCAGGTTTTGCTAAGCTTCCGCAGATAAAAGTAAATACCAATGAGATCGCAACATTGCTGCGTCCTGATATATATTATCTGCTTGCAACATTGTTCTTCTTTGATACAGGAAACAACAGCGACTATAATCGAATGAAGGATATCCAGAAGATATCACTTTCAGGACAATCATGCAAGATAAACCTGTTTCAGGATCTGCTGAAGGAATTTATTCCCGGACATCGTCTTAGATTAGGCAAAAGCTACACTTATGAATCGATCATGTCAGAAGAATTCAAGATGGACTGTGTAAAGGGATGTATCGCATATATCCGTGATAAGGATTTCCATGCTATAAATGCCAAGAACATTGTAGTCAGTCAAAATCTGACTTGTGATGTCTTCCTTTCAAGAGGCGGTACGGGCATTATGGAAAGTGCACTTTTCAAAGCAACTGATTTCAGAAATGAAAACGGTATCTGTAAGGCTTCACCGATCCATATTGAAAAATATGATGCAGGTTCAGGAGTTATTCGCATCAGTGTATTCAATACAGTCGGAGCTTATGAAAAAGAGAAAGATATAAACGTTTCTATGGTATGCGACAAAACGAAGAAGATCGTTCTTGATGGAAACTCAGATACTAAGACACTTAAAGAAAAGATAATCGAATATGCTTATAATAATATAGAGGATTATTATATATTCGAGGAGAATACAAAGTGCGAAAATGTGATCGATAAACTTATCAATGACCTCAGACAGGTCGATGTCAGCGATGGAAAGGATAAGCTGCTTGTATTCGCTTTGCCTAATAGTGATGGTTACGGATTTATCCTATATCAAATACTTAAAACAAAGGATATCAATCAGGATGAAGAGTACTATGAAACAGCTTGTACACGTTATCCTTTTGAATCAGGAATACTCAGCAAGTCTTTCTTCAACGGCTGTAACTTTGTGAGCAGCAATAAAGAAAAGGATGATAAAAATGCTTAAGGACTGCAATATTTCTTTTGCACCTGGTAATATTATAACATCCAAAATACTTGAAACTATGTTTACATATCCCAGGTCTGCCTTTGAGCTCATGCTTGAGGGCAGGTCGGATGGTATATTAAACGGTATGGATATTCAAGTGAAAGATGATGATCTTATCATTACCAAGGGAGTATTCAAATATAAAAAACATCTTTATTTACTTACTGAAGATCAGATCATAAAAGGTGATGATGACGGTAAATTCAAAGACGGAAGAACGTATTTTCTTTATATTGAAACTGAGGGAGACTCATTAAAGACATCGGTTGAAAGCGAAGACTATGTAGATATCTTTTCAGCTGCAATAAAGCTCCAAAGCGGAGAGCTTAAAGATAAATGCGACAAGGTGATACTTTGTTCGTTCAAAGGAAAACCAAGGATACCAAGGGATTGCCGCGAGCTTTTAAAAGGAAGTTGTAATTTCCTGAGCAGATGCCGTTCATCACAAGGTGAAAAAACATATCAGGATATTGTTTGCAGAGCCGTTTATTCCAAACTGAATAAGAAAAAAGATAAACATCCGCTTGATTATGCCATTATATCCGAGATACTTACAAATCATATTATTTCTGCCGAATTGATAAGAGAGTATATTTATGAAGATACAAGCGAACCATGTACTGAGTCAAATGATGAAACTCTTTTTAAGAAGTTTGTGAAGTCAATGGAAAATCTAAAAATGAATCTTACGTTAATAAGTAAATTCGATGACAACCAAGATGATACTGAATCCAAAGAACCAGACACAATTTGGATCAATAAGTAGATCACCATAATGCGGGTTTTATAAATTGTCCGGTGATCTCCGAGAATTAAAAGTATGCGAAGAGAGTGATTTATATGAATCTTTTACAGTTTGTAAAAAAAATGAATGTAAGCATTGACACTGCGAAGTCATTTTTGAAAAATGAATATGATATCATCCCTTTGTTTGAAACACAACCTTTTCCGAAAGAAATTGAAGAAAAGATCAATAATGCTTTAGAAAAGGATAAAGAAGGTCTGAAAACAAGAATACTGAAATATGAAGGTAATAATTTCAGTATTCCGTCAGAAAGCAAGCTGAGTAAGATGCTGAAAGAAAAATATACTATAATGGTTGATACTAATACAGTCATGAGTTCCGGTTTTGAAAAATTTCTAAATAAAGAAGCTGATACGCTGATAAAGAATAATGCTCGTATAGTTCTTATGTATGATATTATTAAGGAACTTGAAAAACTTAAAAAAGATAAGAAAATCGCTCATTGTGCATACAAGGCACTTGAACTTATCAAAAAGTATAAGAACAGCGGACTAATCTATATTCAGCATAAAAATGAATTTATAAAACTGATTGAAAATGATTATTTTGCTGATCTGAAATTTCTTATAAATGTTCTTATTGCCCGAAGAAAAAATGAAAAAATTCTTGTTCTGTCGGCGGATAAACGTCTTACATTAGACAGCTTGATGATGAATGACATATTGTCTATTAAATCTGAAGTTTCTACTAAGATGGCAAGACTTGATGAGCAAAGCGGAGAAATGATAATGAAAAAACTCGTAGATGAAAATGAAAAAGAGTAATGCAAGCTATATTTATAATACGGAGGAATTATGTCTGAAACGAAAAAATTAATTGAACTATGTGCTGAGTACAATGTTCCCGTAGAAGATGCGATAAATAAAATCCAAAAAAAATATGGTTATGTTGCAGTACATCCCGATATGCCTGTTTTCGGTGATAAGCTTGAGAATTACAAAATTGTTGTAAAAGCATTAAGTGATGAAAGAAAAAAAGATCATCTGAATAAAAGAAGTGATGATACAAGCAAAAAAGTACCTTTTTTAAAGATGAATTACATTATTTTTACTCAATCAGCACTTAGAAAAAAAGGATTTACAATAATTATAAGAGAGTATCTTAACAGGAATTCCAATAATTCGGGTTCAAAGATAGTTATTGCGTCAGAATGTTATGAGGCTGTCATACGTGCAGTTAAGGAAGATGCTTCCCTTAATGAAAACAAAAAAATGCTGGATGATCTGTATATAAATAGCAATATGATAATGCTTGAGGGAACACTGGCTGATGAAGAAAATATATTGTATAAATTCATAGAAAACGAGTTCTTAAAAGGCAAGTCAATCATAGTTTTCGGAAAATGCGGAGGTTTGTCATATAATATTTCATTTTTGAATAAGAAACTCTCCCAAAATAGCCGAAATACGTTTATCTATGAACGAGAAATATCAAGTGACGGCAAAATCTTAAATCCAAAATGTGCAGATCCTGTTTTCTGTGAGGTCGGTGATCAGAAAGTAAAAAAGGACATTATAATGGAAAATGTGGCTATACCATCTACAGATGATATTGTAACAACATCTGATGGAGAAGTGATAAAATTATTAAGCGTTCTTAATAAAAATGGTGCTGAAGGCATCATTTACAATACTGACGTACCTCGAAAATGTGCTAAGATCATTAATTCCAAAGCCATGAACTCTGTCAAGATAGAAAAGATAACCATAATGTGCCATAAATATAAAGAACTCGTTTCACGTGATGCGGTACTTATGGATAAAATAGCATGGCCTGAAAAACTGCTGTATAACAGGAAAAAGCAGGTCGTGGGATTCCTTATGAAGCTGTTTTCTGATGATAAGAATAATAAAATCGTTCCTTTTTCAAGTTTTAATGTTGAATCTTTTCCTAAATATATTCCGAATTTGGATAAGCATCATCAGATACGCATGGCCAAAAGTTTTGTTGAATTAATTGTGTTCCTTCATGAGAACAACGTCATTCTTTGTGATCTAAACAGAGAAAATCTTCTTTTTGAAACATTATCTCAGACGGCTTATCTGGTAGATCTTGATTCTGCACAGATAACAGATGAAAATTATATTTATCTGTCAAATGTCGGAAGAGATGAGTATTTTTCACCTGAACATATTGGACGTGGAATGTATTCTTTTATCCATCAAAAAGCTGATGATATCTGGATACTGCAAACATTTCTTTTTATGATGCTTACACCTCTTACAAAGCCTTATATGTCTACACTCAACATTAGTGAAAAGGATTTGACGAGAAAAGGTCTGTATCCTTTTCAGACATCGGATAATCATGCAAGAAATCTTGCTGGTGAAAAAGGCGGAAAATGGCATATAATTATAGGACATTTCCCAAAATTTCTTAAAGAAAAATTCTGGAATTCATTCAATTATGAAGGCGATTATTTTAAACAGAAAGAACGTCTGTCTGCCAAAGAATGGTTTAATATTATAATGCGTTATGAAAAAGCATTACCTCTGATGGTATTACATGATCCGAACAGCAAATTGTATTTCCCGACAACACCAAAGAAATATGATGGCAATCAAAGATTATGAAAATACAAAACTTGTATAAGGTCATAAAGCAAGCTTTGTGAGTTTTGGCTTAAAGGAGGAAAGAGTTATATGGGTAAACCGGTTAAAAGAAGTACTTATAAAACAATTGTTGACGAAAAAGATATCCCTGATATTGATACAAATGAAACACAAACAAGACTGCCTGCCATCATTCTTGTTGACTGTTCAAATTCTATGATGGGAAGCGAGGATGATCTGAAACTTTCCGTTTGTGCAGTTTATGAAGAAATAATGAAAAATCAGGTGTCTTCAAGAGCTGTTGAACTTGGTATCATGACTTTCAATGATGTTATCCGTGTACAGCGTCATATAAGAGAGATTTATCTTCAGAAGGACATGGGAAAAAAATTGGAGTTCAAGTGCGAGGGACAGACTTTAACAGGATTTGCGGTCAAAGAAGCACTTGAAGAACTTGAAAACCGCAAAAAGCTGTATTATTCAAGCAGAAGCGGTATACACTGCTATAGCCCATTGCTTTTTATAATTTCTGATGGTGCCCCTTTCTGTTCTGA
>CALFMA010000222.1 GCA_937880065.1 uncultured Ruminococcus sp. | reverse complement strand
GCTATGCACGACATCTGCTTCGTCAACCTCCCTTGGAGTGCGGCAGCACGCCTTCGGAATGTTTCCTTGCAGCTGCCGCACCTAGCTGTTTTTTCTTTAATCAAACGGGTTTTTAGAGATGCCCTAAAATAATTGCCGTACATTGCCAATTGGCTTTGTACGGCTTTTTTGGTAATATAATAAAATATTTCAATTTCTATTGACATTTGCTTAATGATGTGATATAATAACACTTGGTGGTTGAGATATAGCAAATTTCACATACCGTATAGACAAAAAGACAACACTTGCATAAATCGAAAGGCGGAGCAAAATGAAGCAGTACGAATATGCGGTGGCAATTGCCGATTGCGGAAGTATTTCACAGGCTGCCGAGGCATTGTCCGTTGCACAGCCTACATTGAGCAAATATCTGAAAAAGCTTGAATCGGATTTGGGAGTCGAACTTTTCGACAGAAGTACAATTCCGCTGTCAATGACAAAGGCAGGGGAGAAATTCGTGGAAACAGGCAGACAGGTCCTTGCCCTTGAATATGAATTGAAAAAATTCATTGACGAGTACAACGAAAGACCTGCATTAATTCGTGTGGGAATAAGCACTTCCCGTTCACCTTATCTTATGCCTGTTATTATTTCCGCTTATCAGGAAAAATACCCCGACCATAGAATTGTGATTAACGAGGGAAAAACCGATGAACTGCAAAAAATGCTAATTCATGGCGATGTTGACCTGATAATCAGTCTCCTTGATAAGGAGAGTGCGGCATTTGAAAATATACCGCTGTTTGACGAAGAAATTCTTCTTGCGGTTCCTAAAAATACAGCCTGCAAGTTCACATCTGTAATGGAAATGCTGAAAAATTTCCCTCTTATAACATTGGGAAAAGGACAGGTTTTATGGCAGACAATGTGCAGTATTGCCGATTATGTAGGGGCTGAAAATCCTCTCATTGAGTGCCAGTCTGTTGAATCAGCCCTTGCAATGGTTCGCTGCGGATTGGGAATTACCGTAATTCCCTCATATATTTCCGAATTCGGTGCTGATTCACAGAATCAGGGAGTTGAATTTATAAAGCTGCCTGCTGAATTGTCGGAAAAAGTTTTGGTTGAAAGCCGCCGCACAGTATGCGTTTTCTACAGACGGGAGCAATTCCTGTCAGCTGCTGAAAAGGTTTTCATCGAATGTGCAAGACAGGCAAGGGGCAACATCTGACAATGTTCTGATTTCTTCGGAAATCGGACTTTATATATATAATTTTCGGGAAATTCTGTGGGTTAACGACGGCTGAATTTCTATAACAAGGATTATTTTGTCATAGAAATTCAACTGTTGTTTAGTGAGAAATTCCCAAACAAAATCAAGGAGGTATGGTTATGCCATCAGCATTTATTTATCTCGGCATTCTGCTTTTGACAATCGTAATCTGGTTTATGGTTTTCAAAAGACCTGTTTATGAGGCAATCCTTATAAGCTTCATTATTCTTCTCACAGTCACAGGCACATGGGGCAACATTGGCTCTTACATTGAAAAGGGACTTACAACTTCCCTTCTTTATTCAATGACTGCATTCGTCGCCATGTCCGTTGTCCTCACAAAAACAAAGGTAGTTGACAGCTGTATTGCAATTATTCTCTCAATTCTCGGAAGAATCCCCGGCGGTGCAGGTTACGTTTCAATTATCGCTTCCGCATTTATGGGAGCTTTATCAGGAAGCGGCCCCGGTAACGTAATGGCTACAGGTTCAATTACAATTCCCGCAATGAAGAAATCAGGTTTCCCCCCTGAGCTTGCAGCAAATGTTGAAAGTAACGCAAGTTATATGGGAAATATGATTCCTCCCTCATCAAATATCGTAGCAGCTCTCGGTGCTTACACAGCACTTTACGGTGAAGAACTCACAACAGGACAGTTCTGGGTTGTACTCTGGGGAATTGCTATCTGGTTCATTTTACAGCGTATTCTCACATTATTTGCATTCTGCAAATACTACAAGGTTAAGCCAATGAGCAAAGAGGAACTCCCCACATTAAAGGAATCCCTCAAAGTTGGCTGGCAGGGACTTCTTCTTCCTGTTATCATTCTTCTTCCTTTCGTATTTGACTTTATGTTCAAGGAAACACTTTTCACAGAGCGTCTTGGTGCAGCAGGTGCAAAGGCACTTTCAAGCAGCTTGCTCATCTTTATCCCAGGTATCGCAACACTTTTCGCTTGCCTTATCACAAAGGATAAGAAAATGGTTACACCTAACAAGCTTGCAGAGATGTTTGGAAAGGGAGTAAAGACAATTGCTCCTTCTGTAGCAGTTTGTATTATCGGTTATATGATTGGTGCAATGTTCGCTGACCTTAACGTATCAGAGGAAATGCAGGTATTTATCGAGGGCGTAAACTTCAGCAAGTTCGGTCTTGTAATGTTCATCTGTCTACTCACTTGCTTCCTCGGAATGGTTATCCCCGGTTCATCACTTGTTGTTATCTTTGGACCTGTATTTATCACAACACTTGCATCAGTTGGCGTAAATCCAATTCTTGCAGCAGCAATGCTCCCATGTATCTGCGGCGTTATGTGCGGTATCACACCTCCACTTGGACTTGGTATGTATGCAGGTATGTCACTTGCTGAATCTGATTTCAGTAAGACGTTCAAAAACAATATGTGGTGGGTTGCAGGACAGTTTGTAATGCAGGTTATCGTTCTTATGGGCTGGCTGCCTATTCTCGGACTTTAAGGAGGTTAAATTATGAAAGAAACATTAAAGAAAATCTCCAATGTATGTAAGACAATTTTCGGATACGGAATAATGATTTCCCTGTTCGGCGGCGGATTGACATTTTTCGGTTATATCGTTGCCCTTATTGTTGGCGGTGACACAGCTGTTGCAATCTGTGACTTTATGAAAACTTACATCACACCTAACGCAATTCTGCTTAGTACAATTATGATTCTTTTCGGTATTTTCGCTATGTATCTTGCAGGTGAGCTTGCTCTTACTCCCACAAAGAGAGAGAAGAACGGTAATCCTATCAAGGAAAAAACTGAGGAAAAAAAGTAAAAAATTCAGCCGTATCGGAGATAAATCCGATACGGCTGTTTTTTATATTACCAATAAGTAAAAACAAATCCTGCAAGGGGAGAGAGTACAATCATAATGACGGAAAAACTGAAAGACTCAACGGAAGTCAGAGTTGCACGCTGCTCCGAGGGGAACATATCCTGCAAAATAGCGTTAGTCCGCACTTGCAGAGCGTCATCGCCCACAGCGGCAATAAATCCGCCTAAAGCCATTACAAGATAAGATGCGGAATGTTCTGCAATAAATCCGCAAAGTACAAGGGAAAGTGAAATTGCATAAATCGTTTTATAGCGGATTTTCGGGAATTTTAAAATCAGCTTAGAGCCTGCAATTCCGCCCATTTCCATAAACAGCAGGGCAATTCCGAGTCCCCATTGAGGAATACCTTTTTCGGGGAGTTTAGCCTGCAAAAAGAACAGCAGAAGAATATCCACCGCACCCACAAAGGAGTTGCAGAGCATTAATCCAATAGCCTTGCGGACTTCTTTGAGGAATTTGAAACTTTCCTTGAAACAGGCAGCCAATCTTTTGCCGATAGTTGAATTTTTCTGCGAATTTTCGGCATAAATCTCGTGGAGGGATAAAAGCAGAATAATCTGTATTGCTCCCATTATAACGTCGGTGCTGTAGGCGATTTTATGCCCGATTGTGAGAGCGAAACCTGCACAGAGAGTTGAAATTCCGCTGCAAAGTCGGTAGATAATCAGCTGATTTGACTCATATTTTTCAAATCCGCTTTCCATATTAAAGCGTTTGAGGGAGTCATAAGCCAACGCATCTCCCGAACCCGATGAGAAATTATAGCTTAAAGCGTGAAAGGCGATTGACAGGCAGACGGTGAAAAGATTGCAGGAAAAAATCATAATGAAATTGCCGATAATACGCATAATTGTGCTTACTATAAGCATTTTCTTTCTGCCGAAAACGTCCGCCAGAACTCCCGAGGGAATTTCAAAAATCAGGCTTGTGATGTGGAATACAGTTTCTGCAATGCCGATTTCAACAAGGCTGTAGCCTCTTGCGGCGAGTATGGCAACCCATGCACCTGTAAGGGAGAGATTGCCTAAAATTGATGATGTATACAGCTTTGAAAGCTGCTTTTTGATATTAAACATAAAAAATCTCCTTAACTGAATTAATAATCGTTAAGGAGATAATGTACATATTTGTAAGATAGTATAATAAAAAGGTCAATTATGAACTGATTTACGACCATTCAACTTACAAAAGGGTACACTATCCCCGTAAATGGGAAAAATGAATCCTTTTTTAAGCTGTACATTTGTCATTTTCCAGAACATAAATCTGACCTCTTTCATGTTATTTTATGGTTTACACAAAAATTATATCATCTTTTTTCAATTTTGTCAAGTCTGAATGTTACCTTATATTCTGATATAAAAGCCCGCATTTATTGCAGTACCAGACAAGCTTGCCCATACGGAAAAGGGGGAGTGTTGCCTGCAAATTCCATTCGGGATACTGCTTGAAAATCATAGCGGAACTGTCGCCGCAATATGCCACAAATGAAATATAATGCTCCTTAGTCATAGGGTGGGGGGAGGATATGTATAAATTGCCGTCGATATTCTCAACTGTCAGCTTTTCATTTTCCTCTGCGGCTCTTGGAGTGAGTGGCGAAAGCTTTTTTCCGCAGCAGGAAATTGCAGCTTCGGAAGTGGCTGTGATAATATTTCCGCAGTCCTCACATACATAAAATTTCATTCTTTTCATATTGCCTATGTCCTTTTCATTTTTATTTATACTGCCCATAAGGAGATTTTGCACGTCAGCACCGAAAACATCTGCAAGGGCAGAAAATATGGATATATCAGGAAATCCCTTGCCTGTTTCCCATTTGGAAACCGCCTTATCACTTACACCTAAACGCTCCGCAA
>CALFMA010000221.1 GCA_937880065.1 uncultured Ruminococcus sp. | reverse complement strand
CCATAAAGAAGCGGAAATCCAGCCATTGGGCAGGATTGGCAGGATCGCGTTTCAGAGCATCCGCCAGCAGTATACCCCGGAGACTGTTGACATCAGGCAGCGCCGTACCCCAGTTTTTACTGATATTTTCAAGAGAACCGTATTTTTTTATGGCTTCATTGTATTGACGTATACTTAAATATTCTTCGTCAAGTTCACCGTCTGTTACATCATCAATGAAAAATTCAAATCCATCGGAAATAATATCATTATCCCCGTATCTGTATTTTACAATACCAACAAACTGATTTTTTCCCATGTAATTAAATCGCCAAATGCAGTTGCAAAAATAGGAATAGAAACATAACCTTGAAAATATGATTTTTCAAGTGAAACTATGAAATCGTCTGGATTTATTACCTTTAAATATCCATTGTAAAATGTACCAAAACCATATTCCTGCCATATCATAACTACTTCTTCAGGTAATTTAGTTTTATATTTATTTATGAGTTCGTTGCTTACAGTTGATATTGCGTTAAAATCTTCAAGTATTCTATTTAACATCGTATTTTCTCCTTTTATAAGTATGATAATCCTCAACCTGGAAATTGTAGACTGTTTCAGGATTTTAGCATTCTTTGATAATACAATCGAATTTTATCAATTGCTGCAATGATTATCCTTATTTCACTATTTTTCCAACAATAGCATTGACTACTCTGGATATGAACTTTTCTTCAAGAAATCCATAAATAAACAGAAATATAAATGACAGGAAAATCACCATTCCTATATCCGCCAATAACAGATATATAATTACGGAAGTTGCAATTGTCAGAATAAGTATCACTAAGAAATTGAATATCTGACAGAGTATTGTTTCCTTGTCTATTTTATTCATTTTCATTCATAACCACCTCTCGCTGTAAAGTAAAATAGTCAGTTATTTTTATAAACAATATTTACAGAACTTACATTACCTTTAGTATCGAAATTTGATTTAATTGTTCCCCAGTCGAAGATATTACACTCACGTAATCCCCAATCTGCGAGGATTCTATCGTGTATTTCTTTTCTCTTTTGTTCTTCCAGAAATTCAATATTGTAATCGTTACAGAAAAGAGATACCATGTATATTCTGTTATTCAAAAAGGTCAGGCTTACAATAAAGTGATTTTCTCCGATAAGATGTGAATCTTTTAAATAAATTACCTTTATTCCATCCTGATTTTCAAAAAATTCCGATTTCTTAAAATCTTCAAATATATAGCCGGGAAATACTTTTTCACCGCCTATTTTAATTATTCCTTGTTTAAGGTTCAATTATATCCCTCATTTCTATAGCATACTGCACTAAACTTGTGTGGTAGGGTGTTATGTTCTCTTTAAAATATGAGATTTATATTTTTTCCTTTCATATAAACGGTTTCATAAGCTTCCATAGCTCATCTGTGGCAAGCTCAAAGGGCTTGTTTATAGCACATCTTTTGTCAAAGTCATTGTCCCACACACAGAATTCAGTCAGTCCGCCCCTGCCTGTAAACAGCGATTTAAAACTATTTATAAGCATTTCCTTTTTTGTATTATCATCTTCGTACGAATTAAGCAAATCAATTGTATCCTTAACTAAAAGATGCTGATTTCTTATGGACGGACCACCGTATTTTTTTAGAAAATCATCAATGTCCATGTAAAGACTGCATATTTTTTTGAAATCCATTAAAATTACCTCTTATGAATATATTGCCATTTTCTCAGAATGTCGCTTTTTGTATCATTGACACTGCAAATTGTAAATTTACATCCAGCCTTTACTTTTCAGATACTTATCAGGTATACGCAGTTCAAGTTCATTTTTAACTTTGGATAAATACTTATGTATATCAGTATCTGAATAACAGCATTTGTCTGTTATCAACGAGATACAGCTATTTTTACCGCACTCAATATAACAGCCTATTATATCCTGTTCATATTGAAATACTACAGGAAAATAGTTGTAGGCTATAAATCCTATCTTGAAACTATGATATCCCGCATCATCTGCTACATCGTATATTTTTGAAGATGATACTCTGTTTTCAAAAATACTTTCTATTATTTTGCTCACTTCAAGAGCTATTCTTTGTGTGTTATTTAATTCCATACCAGAAACCTCCCATTTCTGTAATATCAATAATTTTTTTGTACTATTGCTGTCATTTTCCACCTATGTGGAAAGTATACTATGTGAATATATTTATGCAAATCATTCGAAATTATCTGAGTTTTTCTTCGCAATAACTCTATTTATAATTCCGAATATACAGCTGTAATCAATTACAAAGGGAAAAATAAATATCCACCAAGGCTTATTAATCGGCATAATCAGCAAAGCAATTATCATCATAATTGCTCCAAAAAAAGGCACTGATGATGCAGGTTTTCCTGTTCTTTTTACTGTGATTATTGTAACCCAGTTCATTATTCCTACATAAATACCGATACAGCATATTAAAATTGATATAATCCAGCGTAGTGTGTCCATACTTCACCTTTCTTCTGACAGTTCTTTCAGCATATATTCCAATGCCTCTGATTCTGTATCAAAATACAAATCTGTTGTTTTGCAGCCACGTTCAGCGTAATACACATTCCATTTTCCGCTATCAGTAACAAGACAAAAGCGTTCATCATCTCTGCCTTCGCCGTCGATATTATACAGGAAATTTGGTATTCCTTTTCTTTTGGCTACTTTTACGAATTCTTTCTTATCCATAATTTATACTCCATTTTTTCACACTCTAATACCATTGCAATATTTTCTACTATCTATTAGTATACCACTATCAGCAGTAATTGTCAATTAAAAATTTTATAAAAGCTAACATTCCTCAGTATGATAGAAAGAAGCAACTAAATCCTCGCCATTAATGCTTGTCAAGGGATTGCTCATTTGTGCTATATCATTCATCCTCTTTGAAGTTAAATGATTTTAGATTTTATCAATTAATTTTCACCTACAACCAGAATTATTAAAATTTCATTTGCAATATTCAAAAATTAAAATTTCTACTTATATTATATAGAGAAAGTACGATTTGATACTGTTTATTCTCATCTGTAAGCAGCAAAGTGACTTTAGGGCATCTCTAAAAACCCCTTTTGAGAAAAAGCAGCTATGCATATCATCTGCTT
>CALFMA010000220.1 GCA_937880065.1 uncultured Ruminococcus sp. | reverse complement strand
CTTCTTCAGTATAATAATTAAGTTTATTAATAATACCAAAACGATCACGTAATGGACCAGTTAAATCTCCAGCTCTAGTAGTAGCTCCAACTAATGTAAATGGAGGTAAATCAATTCTAATATTACGACTATTTGAATCATTACCAACAATAATATCTAAAGAAAAATCTTCAAGCTCAATGAAAGAAGATTTAATACTCTCTTGTTGACCTTGGAGTTTTAAAAGTTCTTCCTGTGTACACTTTATAAAATCTTTTTTCAGAGATAATTTTTCTTTTTTGGTTGCAAGTTCAACTTTTTTGCCCTGGATATCATTTTCTAAAATAAAACATTCAAGGTCCTCAATTTTTTCTTCAAGGCTTTCAATTTGTCTTTGAATACTGCACATTTCGTTGTCTGTTTCTTTTTGTTTATTCTTGCTTTCTAAAAGGACATCCTTTTTAAACTTTAGACCACTTAAGTTTCTTGAATATTCCAAATCTTTTTGTTGTGCTTTGTTTACAATATCCTTTAGCTCACTAATTTTCCATTTTGGCAGAGTTTGTCCACAAGTTGGACAGAACTCATCAACTTCTACAATGTTTACAGAGTTTCTGTTTTTCAGATTTTCTAGCTGAGAGATTTGTAAACTAACACTGTCTAATTCGTCTGCCATTTCAGAGTTAAAAACTGTTTTATTTTTTAAGAGTTTTAATTCTTTCTTCAAAACAGCTTTATTTTCTTCAAGAGATTTAATATTCATTGGCAGATTTTTCTGACTCATTTTCTTAACAAGGCTGTCCCAGGATTTAAGACGGCTCTTGATAGATTCGATTGGGTTGCGGTCATATTCAAGGGAAAGTTCCTCATTGAGAACGTAGAATTTCGTTTCAATTTCCATAATTACACAGCGGTAATAAGCCATGAGTGTTTCTATGGGCAGGGATTTATCCTTGGCAAAATATACGAATTCCTCTGTCAGCCTTTCGGGATTGAGCTTGTTGTATTCCAAAGGTGACAGGTGCGGATATAATTCTAATGGCATAACGCTCCTCCTTTACTTTAATAGTTCCTATATATTAATTATACTATTTTTCGGGAAAAAGTCAAGGAAATATGCGGAATTATTTTGCAGCCGTATCTGCAATTTCAGAACGAAATTCAGAGCAGCACCGCATATCTTTCATGCAAATCCGTCGGGGTTAATCTGTGCAGAAAATATGCCCTTAACCCCAAAAAAAACGGCAGGAAAATCCCCGCCGCTTTAAATATTATTTCTTGAATTTATCAAAAAGGTCGCCGATTTTGTCGCCGATATCGTCAAGCTTAATCTTGGACTTAACACCGTCAATTACCTTTTCAATCTGCTCGTCAGGCAGGTCGATTCCAAGTACGCTTTCAACAGCCTTAACAGGGTCCTTTTTAAAATCGTCGCCAAAATCCTTATCGTTCTTGATTTTGCTTACAAGTTCTTCAATTTTTTCTTTGATATCCATTTGAGAATACCTCCTTATAAAAATTTATCAAAAATATTATATCACAATATTCCCCATAAATCAAGGGATATTCCGCTACTTTGGCATTTCCGTTAAAAAAATATCACGCTATTTGTGCATATCGGAGAATTTTTCCTTTTAACTGTCTTTTTCCCTTGAAATCGCCTTATTTTTTATCTATTTTGACTTATAACTCTTGACATATTTGCCGAAATGTTATATAATTATTATAATAACACCCTAAAAAAGGAGAAAACTATGGAACATCTTGAAAATCGTGAGCTTTCATGGCTTAAATTCAATAAACGAGTCATCGAGGAGGCGGCGGATATAAATAATCCCCTCCTTGAAAGACTATCATTTTCCGCTATTTATCAGAGCAATCTTGACGAATTCTTTATGGTGCGTGTAGGTTCTCTCACCGATAAGGAAAAGGAAAATAACAAGAAAAAGGACAGTAAATCGGGAATGACTCCCTCACAGCAGCTGGATTCCGTTTATACTGCTGTACGCCGACTCCAGCCAAAAGTTGAGGAGATTTTCCGAAAGAATATGGAGGAACTCGAACCCTATGGCTTTGAACACGTTTCATTTGCCAATGCAACTCCCGAGGAACAGAACTTCTTAGAGCTTTATTTCAAGCGTGAAATAAAGCCGTTTATCACGGGTATTCTTGTAAATGACGCTCTGCCTTTCCCATTCCTCAAAAATAAGGAGCTTTATGCCGCTGTTCATATTGCATCGAAAAAAGGCACAATTGTGGGAATTATCCCCGTTGCCCATGAACATTCAGACCGCATAATTCCCCTCGGCAAGGACGGTAAGCGTTTTATTCTCCACGAGGAAGTAGTTCTGCAATTCGCACATCTTATGTTCAAGGGCTGTAAAATTCAGGACAGAGCAATTATCCGAGTTACGAGAAATGCCGATATTATGGTAAATAATAAGGGTGCAGATTTCCGTGAACGTATGGAGGAACTTGTGGTTAAGCGTACAAAGCTTGCCGCTGTCCGCCTTGAAATTACAAATCAGTTCAGCCGTGAAGCCTTGGACTACATCTGCAAAAAGCTGAAAATCGGCAATGTACGTGTTTTCAACTCAAACATTCCTCTCGATTTGTCATATCTTTATCAATTGCAGGACCTTGACCTTTCAGAGGAACTTCACTTCGAAAAACGACTTCCAAGAAAAACGGCTATGTTAGCCGATAACCGCCCTGTTTTCGCACAAGTAAAGGCTAAGGATATACTTTTAAGCTATCCCTTTGAGTCAATTACAACGTCGTTTATACGACTTTTAGAAGAATGTGCCGTAGACCCTAAGGTGGTATCAATTAAAATTACCCTGTACCGCCTTGCACGTAACAGCAAGGTTATAAGTGCATTGTGCAATGCCGCTGAAAATGGCAAGGACGTTACGGTTATGATTGAACTTCGTGCAAGATTTGACGAGGCGAATAATATTGAATGGTCGAAAATTCTCCAAAAATCGGGAGTTAAGGTCATTTACGGTCCAAAGGAATTCAAGGCACACTCTAAGCTTTTACTCATTAAACGCAAAAGCACAGGCGATTGTTATAAGCTCGCCCTTGCCGATTGAGAAATCGCCTTTTTTGATGCTGAGAAAATAAAGTAATCTTCTCCAATTTCATCTAAGGTTAGATGGTCTTTAATGAAAGCTTCATAAAATGTTTCTGAAGTGATTAAAGCGATGTTTTGT
>CALFMA010000219.1 GCA_937880065.1 uncultured Ruminococcus sp. | reverse complement strand
GTGGATTCCTCAGATGCTTCCGCAATTCTTGAATTATATGCTAAGACTTCTACGGGAACTATGGAAAACATTGACGAAAAAACTGTCATTATATCCGATGTGAACCGTGATACCTTAGTTGACGCTTCAGATGCTTCACGTATACTTGAATATTATGCCTCCGCTTCAACTACAGACAAGGAGTTGAACTGGGATATTTTCTTATCAGACAAATTATAACATCTTGTAAATTTTTTCTTAACTCTATTGACATTTAATCTTAAATGAGATATAATTATAAGTGGGATAAACTGCTTATTAAAGCAGAAATCACAAAAAGTGAAAGGAATTAAAACTATGAGAAAAAAAAGTAGTTATTTCAATCCGACTATCGTGCGTACCATAGGTATTCTCCTGTTTATCGCCACATTCGTTGCACAAGGACGAGTGGCAAAAATGATTACAGGCGGTATGCTCCCTCCTCAGGCATCAGGTGGTATTAACGGTATTGTTTCACAGATTCAGGTACTCATTTCCGTTGCAATGGTTGTTATGATTCCTAAAAAGGGAATTTATACTTCTATTGTAATGTGTATTGTTAACTCCGTTTATATTCTCATCTTCGGCGTTATCGTAAGCCACAATCCCGGTGCTGCCCCCGGTGTTGTTTCTCCCCTTATCAACTTAATTGTTTGTACGCTTATTCATTATTATTCAATGAAATCCATTAAAGCTCAGGAAGAACTTGAAATACAGAACGAGGACCTCATTGATACAAATGATATAATTTCAAAAGAGGGCGAACGTCTTTCACGTATTGTATACAACGACAAGCTTACAGGCCTTTACAATAAGGAAATGTTCACAATCAAAATTGATGAACTTCTTAAAAAGGAAGATAAATCACCATTTACTGTTGTTTATCTCAAAGTAAACGAATATGATGAAGTTGTAAAAACAAGCGGTCAGGAAAGCGGCGATATGATTCTTACAACATTTGCTTACCGCCTCCACAATTTCTGTGGAAACTCCGGTATTTCGGCAAGAATCGATGACGCTGTATTCGCAATGATTATCACAGGTCAGAGAAGCCGTGAATCCGTTATAAGCTATATCAGCGACCTTACAGCAGAGGTTTGCGAGCCGGTTGCTCTCGGTACTTCTCTCAAGGAAATCAGCATCAGTTCAGGTGTTACTCATTTCCCAAGAGATGGAAAGAATGCCGAGGATCTTATGGCTAATGCTTACAGTGCAGTTCAGTACGCAGCAGAAAAGAACACAGGTTCTCCCTACTTCTTTAGTTAAATAATATTCAGGCTATTGAAAAAGTTTTTCAATAGCCTGATTTTTTTATTTTTACCATAATTTTTTGTGAAATTTATTTTATAAATTGTTAAAAAGCCCTTGCAATTTTATATAGGATATGGTATAATTAATATAGAGTTTTTGTATATAATCGACGAATTTATTTATTTATCTTTTTACTGTGCTTTATTTAATCAAAATGTATGGTTGATAAAAAAACAGGCAATATAACAGGTTTTTTTATATAATTTCTACATTGTAATTTTTATCAAAATATGTTATAATGGTGAGAGGCATATTTTACGAAATTATAAATGTCTGTTTCTTTTGTTTTCCATATCATTTTTATGTGAATCATAAGCCGTAATTATGCATTTTTCAGACTTTATACTTACAAAAACGCCTTTAGAATATCATTAGTTGGTATATAAGGGAATTCATATTAGGAATACCTTTGATTGAGGATAATTAAAAGGAGAATTAAAATGGCTGATACACTCTTTATTAAAGCAGCCGCTTTCGGCGGTTATGACAAAACCGATGTTGACAAAAGACTTGACACCCTTTACACATTGATTTATAATCTCAAAAACGAAATCCGTGAAAATAAACAGATTATCAAAAAATACGAGGAAGGCTGCAGTCAGGATAAGGCTTACGAAAATGCCATTGCTGTTGAAAGAGCTCAGCTCACTCAGCTTCAGGTTAAAAATGAAAACCTTATCGAAAAAAATAAATCCCGTCAGGAAGAGCTTAAATCCAAGGAACTTGAAAATGCAAAGCTTACCGAGGAAATCGCAGCTCTTAAAGAAGAAGTTGAAGTGCTTCGCCTTGAACAGCTTACTCTCAAAAACAATAATACCGAAGATTTGGGAATTATTTTCATTGAAGCTAAAAAATCAAGAGATTTAATCGTTAATAAGGCAAAAGAAGAAGCTAACGAGATTACGGATGAGGCTCGTAAATTCTGCGAAGACCTTGTTGCCGAAACAAATGAAAAAATCCGCAAACTCATTGAAAATGCAGAGAAAAAAGCTTCTGATGTAATTAAAGAATCCGAAATCAGAAGAAAAGCTCTCGTAGATGAGGAAGCTGCTATGAAAACGGCTTTCCTTGAAAAAATTATGACTTACACCGAAGAATTGAACAATATCAAGACTTCTGTAGATGCCTTCACAGCAGCGTCAGATGCTTTCTTCGGCGAATCAAAGACACTTCTTGAAGAGTCCGAAATGAGGGCTATGGAACCACCAAAGGCAGCAGAAACTGCCAAAGAACCCGTAAATACCCTGCCTGCCGCTGATAATAACGAAACTTCCCCTGAGGAATCTGTAACCGCTGATTCAGCAGAAAACAATAACGACAGCGATGACAATAAAAATAAGAACGACGGCGGCATCAATCTCGATGACCTGCTTAAACAGGCAAAGGAATTTGCAAAGCTAACTAATGGCAACTTTGACCCAACCATTGGGCCACTGGTGAAAGTTTGGAACATAAACGGCGGAAATCCAAAAGTGCCAAACCAGAGTAAAATTGATAAAGCACGTTCTTTGGTAAATTTTGAAAACTTGATATTAAACGAAAACACCTACACAGCTTATATTGAAAAGGATATGAGCCTTGATGTGGGGGGAATTGCCAAAGGCTTTGCTGCTGATGAAATGGTGAAAATTCTTTCAGAAAATGATATTACTTACGGGATAATAAATCTTGGGGGAAATATTTTTGCTTATGGAACAAAAAACACAGAAAAAAAAGGCGAAAGATGGAATATTGGCATAAAAAATCCAATAAATCCCGAATTCGGCTCTGCTTTTTCTGTAAAAGTTAAAAACAAAACTGTGGTAACTTCTGGAAATTACGAACGATTTTTTGAGGAAAATGGAGTTCGATATCATCATATAATTGATGTGAAGGATGGTTATCCGTGTCAAAATGGGGTTGTGAGTTTTACGATTATTGGTGATTCTTCGTTGATGGCAGATGCTTTGAGTACGAGCTGTTTTATTTTGGGGAAGGAAAAGGGCATTGAACTTTTGGAAAATCTTGGAATTCAGGGATTTTGTGTTACTTCAGATAAAAAGGTCTATGCCACAAAGGATTTGGAAGAAAATCTTGAAATCTTAGATGATTCTTTTTCTTTCTAAAATTTTGGGAATTTTGCAATAGGTTGTTTATTAGGAACTAACCCGGATGTGGAGGGTGGAAAACTTGTTTTCCAGTAAAAGTTTTCTAAACTTTTACCGAAGCGAAAGCGGAGCCTGGAACAAGCCGGTGGGGAACCAGCTGTTCCAAAAAATTTATTTTACTGCATTCAAAAAAGTCAATCATTTCATATATACCATTACTCTTCATACAGGAGGTTGCAAGCTCCTCAGGGCAGGAGGTGGCAATGGCAAGTTTAATACCACTATCCTTAAGCTTTTTTAAAAATTCATATGCCCCGTCCTTTAACTTTATCCTGTTTGTGTAGGCATC
>CALFMA010000218.1 GCA_937880065.1 uncultured Ruminococcus sp. | reverse complement strand
AGGAAATTGATAGTGTGAATTCCCAGATTCAGATAGCCCAACGTGAAGGTAATCTGGAAAAGGGAGCAGAGTTAAGTTACGGTAAGCTTCCGGAATTAAGGAAAGCATTGGAAGCGGAAGAAGATACTCTTAAAAATAAAGCCATTCTGATACAGTTCGTGATGTTTCCAATTATGGCTGTAATTATGGAAAATACGGTAAAATTCGAGGATATGCCCGAAAAATTCTTCGTGAAGCTTTTCTCCGTCATGTTCGTGGGAATGGCTCCCCTCACCTGCATTTCCGCCATAATCTCCGAGGAAAAGGAGAAAAATACCCTGCGGACGCTGATGATGAGCAATGTGAAGCCCCTTGAATATCTCTGCGGAATTGGCAGCTATGTGTGGCTGATGTGTATGGCAGGCACAGCAGTTTTCGCTGTATGCGGTGGTTTTACAGGCGTAAGCCTTGTGAAATTCGTGGCTGTAATGGCGGCAGGAGTGATTTTGTCGGAACTGATTGGCGGAGTAATCGGCATTTTCAGCAAAAATCAGATGTCCGCAACCTCCGTAACCGTCCCTGTAATGATGATTTTCTCATTTTTGCCTATGCTGTCGATGTTCAACGATAAAATAGAGAAAGTTGCAAATCTGACGTATACGCAACATCTCAGCGTTTTAATCAATGGATTGGGAACTGCTTCAATTGAAGCGAAAAATCTCCTTATTCCTGCGTTAAATTTACTTATTGCGGCGGTTTTATTTGTCGCTACATTCAAAAAAAGAGGAATGGAATAAAATTGTGGCGGTGGATTTTTCTGCCGCCATTTTTTTACTCAGCCAAAAGCAAACCCTACAAAATATATCAGCATACATAAGAAAAGACGGCAGAAATTAATCTGCCGCCCTGAAAAAGCTAATGGCTAAAGGCTTTAAAAGGCTAAAACTATAAAATAAAACAAATAAGTCCGCCGCAGCCGTCATTTATAATGCGTTCAAGGGTTTCCTGTAACTTCATTCGTGCGTCAATAGGCATTTTATAAAGCTTGCTGTGAAGTCCCTCGTTGACAAGTTCGTGGAGAGATTTGCCGAAAATATTGCTCTCCCATATCTTCGTCGGGTCGTCATCAAAGCCGTCGAGGAGGTACATAACGAGTTCCTCAGACTGCTTTTCTGTGCCGACAATGGGGGCAACAGCCGTGTTTATATTGGCTTTCATCATATGTATTGACGGTGCGGAAGCCTTCAGCTTAACCCCGTATTTGCCGCCCTGCTTGATAATTTTCGGTTCTTCCAGCGTCAGTTCCTCCAGTTCAGGCATTACAATTCCATAGCCTGTTGCCTCGACTTCCTCCAATGCAGGAGCAATTCGGCTGTACTTCTTCTTGATGTCGTTCAGCTCCATAAGCAGGGGCATAAGGTCGCTTTCGCTTTCAATCTGAATCCCTGTAGCTTCACCGAGAATTTTATAGAAAAGGCTGCTGTCAAGGTCGGCTGTTATGGTAACAACTCCCCTGCCGAGGTCAATTCCCGTAGTTACCGCACTTATAATATGAGGGCATTGCTCCATAGCTTCTGCCGCATATTTCGCATCACGGACAAGGTGAATGTCCTTTGCGGATTCACGGATACAGCCGAGGATTTCCGATTTCAGCCAATGACCTTTTTCAAGGGTATTAATCCAGCGAGCCATTCGGATATTGATTTCACGGACGGGGAAAGAGTAGAGAATTTCGCTTATAATTTCCCTTATATCTTCCTCGTCAAGGCTAAGACAATTGACAGGAATTACTGTTGTGTCGTATTTCTCCGAAAGCTGTGCCGCAAGTGCTTTTGCCTCGGGAGCAGAGGGATTGACGGTATTCATCACAACTACAAAGGGTTTCCCTAAATCACGGAGTTCACGGATAACACGCTCCTCACACTCCTCGTATTCCTCACGGGGAATGTCAGTAACCGAGCCGTCAGTAGTTACAACAAGTCCTATGGTGGAATGGTCGGTTATGACTTTTTGCGTGCCGATTTCAGCCGCCATATTAAAGGGAATTTCCTCGTCAAACCACGATGTCATCACCATTCTCGGCTGTTCATTTTCGATATAGCCGATTGAACTGGGCACGATATATCCCACGCAGTCAATAAGACGGACGTTGAAAACTGCACCGTCACCGATGCTTATTTCAACAGCTTCTTCGGGGATAAATTTCGGCTCAGTTGTCATAATTGTCTTTCCTGCGGCGGACTGGGGCAATTCGTCCAATGCCCTCTCACGCATAAATTCGCTCTTGATATTGGGAATTACAAGGGATTCCATAAAACGCTT
>CALFMA010000217.1 GCA_937880065.1 uncultured Ruminococcus sp. | reverse complement strand
TCAAAAATCCTCTACCCCAACGACAACCACGCCGAGGGGAAGAGTCTCCGTTTAAGACAGCAGTATTTCCTCTGTGCAGCGTCTATCGGCGATATTGTAAACAGCCATATGATGGTATACGGCACACTTGAAAATCTTGCTGAAAAGGTTGCAATTCACGTGAATGATACACACCCCACACTTGCAATTCCCGAGCTTATGCGTGTTCTTCTCGACGATTGCGGATATGGCTGGGATAAGGCATGGAATATTGTTACAAAGACATTTGCTTATACAAACCATACTGTTATGGCAGAGGCTCTTGAAAAGTGGGATGTAAACCTTGTAAAGCACGTAATTCCGAGAATTTTCTCAATTATTGTTGAAATCAACAACCGTTACTGCCAGTCACTTATGGAGAAAAACGGCGGCGACAGTGCAAAGACAACTCGTATGTCAATCATCAAGGACAATATGATTCATATGGCAACTCTTTGCGTTGCGGCTTCTCACAGCGTAAACGGCGTATCAAAGCTTCATTCCGAGATTATCAAGGAATCCGTATTCCACGAGGAATATCAGGTATCTCCCGAAAAGTTCAAGAATGTAACAAACGGTATTGCATACAGAAGATGGCTTATGCAGTCAAACCCCGGACTTACAAAGCTTCTCTCCGAAACAATCGGCGACAAGTTTATGAAAGACGGCTCAGAGCTTGAAAAGTTAAGAGCATTTGAAAATGACGAAACTGTTCTCAAAAAGCTCCTTGAAATCAAGCAGGAGAACAAGAAGAAGTTCGCTAAGTACGTTAAATCCGCAAGCGGAATTGTTCTCGATACAGAGCGTATTTTTGATGTACAGGTAAAGCGTCTGCACGAATACAAGCGTCAGCACCTCAATGTGATGAATATTCTTGCTGATTATGCATATCTTCTTGCAAATCCCGACGCTCCATTCACTCCCAAGACTTATATTTTCGCTGCAAAGGCTGCTCCGGGATACTATCTTGCAAAGCAGATTATCAAGATGATATGGGCAATTTCAGAGGAAATCAGAAAGAATCCCAAGATTTCACAGAAATTACAGGTTGTATTTCTTGAAAATTACTGTGTAACGCTTTCCGAAAGACTTATGCCTGCATCTGATATTTCAGAGCAGATTTCCCTCGCAGGAACAGAGGCTTCCGGTACAGGAAATATGAAGTTTATGCTCAATGGTGCTGTAACTCTCGGAACTCTTGACGGTGCAAATATTGAAATCAAGGAAGCCGCAGGAGATGACAATATCGTAATTTTCGGTATGACAACTCCCGAAGTTAACGCTCTCAAGGCAAGAGGATATAATTCCAACGATTATTTCAACAATGACGGAAGAATCAAGGAGGCTATTCTCCGTATGTACAACGGAATTAACGGCTGTACATTCAATGATGTGGCTGATTCTCTCAAGAATCGTGACCCGTATATGGTTCTTGCTGATTTCGACAGCTACCGCAAGGCACAGGCATATATTACAGAGTGCTACAATGACAGAATGAAGTGGGCTAAGATGTCCCTTAACAATATTGCAGGTGCAGGAATTTTCTCTGCTGACCGTGCAGTTACAGAATACGCAGACAATATCTGGTATCTCAGGTGATAAAATAATATTCGATGATAAGGCTGTATTTATGTGCAGCCTTATTGTCGTACTTTGATATGATTAGCCATTAGCTGTTTGATGTTAGCCTTTAGCTGTTAGCTGTTAGCCATTAGCCTTTAGATTTTAGGAGTAAGTATATGCAAAGTTTTAAAGAAATGCTTGTATGGCAAAAATCAATGGATTTAGTCGAAGAAGTCTACAGGATAATAAAACTATTACCTTCTGATGAAAGGTATGCACTTATCGACCAGATTAAACGCTCATCTGTATCTATACCCTCTAATATAGCAGAAGGCAGAGGACGTAACTCGGACAAAGAATTTTTGCGTTTTCTTAACATTGCCAACGGCTCAGCTTATGAACTTGAAACACAGCTAATCATATGTCAAAGATTAGGATATATAAAGTCTGACCAATTGCTTAGGGCTTTTCAGCTTTGTGATGAAGTATGCAGAATGTTGAACGCAATAAATAAAAAGCTAAAAGCTAATGGCTGACGGCTAAAATAGCTAATGGCTAATGGCTAACGGCTAATAGCTACTGACTAAGGAGGTAATATAAAGGTGAAACCAATATATGATACATGGAATTTAAGCTATAAATCAATTTTCGGAGCAGTTCGGCAATATAATACCTGCCGCTTTTCAATTCGTCTTTCAAAGGAAATACGCCCCGATTTTCCGCCTGTACTCGTACTTTTCCGCACAGGCTTCAAGGAGCGTTTCCTCACTATGAATGTAACCGCTGAGGAGGAAGATTGTTTCGTATATTCCTGCGATTATACTCCTCGTTACAGCGACGTTCATTACTACTATTTCTCATATACAACTGACGGAATTCGCCGATATATCAAGAAAATCAACTGCCACGAGGGCGGCGAGGGTGACGGCGGACTGTTTCAGCTTACAGTTTATGCCCACGATTATGAAACTCCCGATTTTCTCAAAGGCGGCATAATGTATCAGATTTTCCCCGACCGATTCTGCAAAAGCGGAGAGGTTCACGAAAATATTCCCGAGGGCAGAGTTATCCGTGAGGACTGGAACGGCACTCCATGGTATAAACCCGACCACAACGGTCACGTGTGGAATAACGACTATTTCGGCGGCGATTTCAAGGGAATTCAGTCCAAGCTGAAATACCTCAGTGACCTCGGAGTGACCTGCATTTACCTCAATCCCATTTTTGAATCACACGAAAATCACCGATATAATACCGCTGATTATATGAAAGCAGACCCAATGCTTGGTACAAATGACGATTTCGAGGAACTTTGCACAGAGGCGAAAAAGTACGGTATATCCGTAATTCTTGACGGTGTATTCTCCCACACAGGTGCGGACAGCCGATATTTCAATAAATTCGGCAGATATAAGGATTCCGTAGGTGCATACCAGTCAAAGGAAAGTCCCTATTACGAATGGTACAGCTTTATAAATTATCCCCATGAGTATGAAGCGTGGTGGGGAATTGATACATTGCCCAATATATGGGAAAATAACGAGGATTACACGGAATTTATCTGCGGTGATGAGGGTGTTCTCCATTACTGGCTTGACAAGGGTGCGGCAGGATTCAGACTTGACGTTGCAGACGAACTCCCCGACCAGTTCCTCAATAATCTGCGTAAATCCGTGAAAAATTACGGCAAGGACAAAGTGATTATCGGCGAAGTATGGGAGGACGCATCAAATAAGGAAAGCTACGGTGTAAAGCGTCGTTATCTCCTTGGCGACCAGCTTGATTCCGTTATGAATTACCCGTTCAGAGAAGCGATTATCAACTTTGTAAAGGGCGGACTTGCAAGGGATTTCATTTACTCGATTATGACAATTCTTGAAAATTATCCAAAGCCGTCAATTGATGTGCTGATGAATTTCGTGTCAACCCATGACATTGAAAGGGCTATAAATCGCCTTGCAGGGGAATATTGCGACGATAAGTCAAAGGATTGGATGGCTGAAAAATATCTCACAGAGGAGCAGTACCGACAGGGCAAAAATATGCTGAAAGTAGCTATGACGCTGATGTTTTTCCTCCCCGGTGTGCCGAGCATTTACTATGGTGACGAGGCAGGCTTGCAGGGGTATAAGGACCCGTTCAACCGTCGCTGTTATCCATGGGGAAATGAGGATCAGGAGCTTATCAATTTTGTTTCGGAACTTAGCCGTGTGAGAAAATCAATTCCCAATATGAAAGACGGCAGAACATATTTTGTTATAAATGACGGATACACCATTGATGAACGAGTTGTTGCCTTTACACGTCAGGGAAATCCCGACTATATTTTCTTTATCAACAGATCAGCTGATGAGGTAAAAATTTCAGATGTATCGCAAAAACTGTTCAGATTCCGCAATTTTAAGCAGTATAACGGCAGTTACGACAACGATTGCGTTACACTTCCGCCATATGATTATGCAATTGTCGAAGCGGAATTTGTGGGATAATATTCTTTTAATATCACAGTTATAATTCAAAAATATACAGATAGCTTAAAATTTCAGTAAACTTTAAGATTATTTTAAGGTTCGCAGGCTATACTATAAGAGGATTAATAATCCCCCAATTCCCCTTCTATATTTATTTGGAGCTGACCTTCGCTCTACAGGCTGTATCTTCCCCGATACAGTCATTTTTTTTTGCCATTATATTTGTCTGCTGTTGTTTTAGAAATTGGTATTAGTTCCGAAATTTCGGTCACGGCACTTCGTAACCTCAGCATACAAAAAAGAACGGCAGAAGTTTATCTACCGTTCCAAAAGGCTAACAGCTAATGGCTTTTTTACCACATAAATTCCACATCGGGTGCTTTAACTCCGCTTAAATCCGCAGAGTCATCAACGGAAAGCATTTCAAGCTTTTCCCTTATTTTATCCGCCTCAACTTTATTGACAACTCCGTGGAAATAGTCGTTCAACGGCATTGTAAGGCGGAACACCTCGATTATCTCCTCTGCCAGTTCAGGCTTATTCAATGCCGATAAATCGGTGATTTTCCGATATGCCGACAATCCCTTTTTGAGAAAAAGTTCCTCCGCTTCGGGAACGGTGCATTTCTTTTTCCGTTTGTATTCCTCGCCGCCGATTTCAATATTATTATCCCTCAGCATTTGTATCAGTTCCGTGAAATATTCGGGATTATCCGCAATATCCCCACGGAAATGCTCCATAACTGCCGCCACAGGCTTTGAAATGCGGAAACCAAATTCCGCACCCTCCGGGGAAATCTCGAAATACAGGGTTGGAGTTTTGCTCCAGTCCCATGCGTTATATCTGATGTAAATCCACAGAGTATCACGGTAGTGGAGATATGGCGGATAGCTTTCATCACGGTAAATCCGCCCTGTTTTGCTTATCATACCCGTATTTTCAAAAGGCTTGAAAATCTCAGCCGTAAGCGCTTTAAGCGGCTCATAGATATGCTGTGTGTAAATCTTTTTTCTTGGCTCAAACCATTCTTTGTTATTATTTATTCTTATATCAAAAAGGAAGTCGAAAGCTTCCTTTGAAAATCCCTCGAACATAAAAACCTCCGTATTCTGCGATATTGCCTTGACTATTATATCACAATTTTCACGAAATAGCAATATGATTTTGAATTAATACAAATTCCTAAAATAACATTTTAGGGATTGGTATAAAAAAGGACGGCAGAAAAATTCCACCGTCCATAAATTCTTAATTCTTAATTCTTAATTAAACCGCTTGCTA
>CALFMA010000216.1 GCA_937880065.1 uncultured Ruminococcus sp. | reverse complement strand
TTCTTATCTCCCGATTCATAGCGGACACGCTAGTCCTCTGTGTACTGGTCAAGTTCCTGTGCAGTAACGAAGTAGCCGACATCAAGCTCGTTGAAGCTATCTCCGGCTTTCTTGACTTCATAGAGGTCTTGCTCTGCGATAAATCCACGGTATGACAACAGTGCTTCATATACTGCACCCATCTGGTTGATACCGAGATTTGCATAGGAAATACGTCCACGACGGCTACCTTTTTTGCCCGTAGACTTTGTAAGGCTCATAAGGTCAATAATACGGAGCATAACGCTGTTGCGTATCTTCGCATTCACGAGCATAGGTGTATATTCAGGATCAAAAATATGAGCTTTCAGCGGTGGAATCATAAAGATATTATGTACGCTATCAAGGCTCTTGACCTTATTGTATACTGATTCTTTCTGCGGATAGCCTGTATATATAAGCTCATAGAGCTTGCTGATAGTTTCAAACAGATAGAATCCCTCTCCGACTTCTTCCGTGTCATTGCGGATAGATTCGGCTATATCACGCAAACTTTCTAAGGAGTAGCTAGAAGCGTATACCTGTTCTCTTATAGGGGCATAGCCAAGTTCAGGACGTGCTTCTATTAAAAGTAATAAACCACTGTCCGTACTTATACTCCCACTTATATTCGAAAATATCATTCACATTTTTATTCTGCATATACTGCATAATTGCTTTTCTTGCAGAGAAAAGACCTTTGGAATGAGAATATCCTTCACACTCTGTCAATTGACTTCTCATATCATAGATAACTTCGTTTCCGAGCATCTCAATGCTCTCACGGAGAGCGTATTTGAGATCCTGTGATACGCCTGAAGCGTGTTTACGGCTCTGAACATCTAGGGTATCAATTAGAGCGTTTCCGTCCGCAGGGCAGAGGGAATCCTTGTGTAAAAGGACAGACATAGCCTGTAAAGTCGTTGTTTCGTGACGGCTGAATATCTCTTGAAGGTCAAATTCAAGATAGCGTTTCTCGTTCCACTTGTTTCTGTCAATCAGCACAATAGTATCTATACCGATAACGATAAGGAAACGAGGTGGCTCTGCTGTATGGAACAAAAGCTTTGTAGCAATAGCTTCTATATTATCCTCAGTCATCATAAGCTCATCATTGTTTACAGCATTAAAATCAAGGATGCTGTTTTCCATGATACCGCTGTCCTTATCTCTTGAATAAGCGAGGACAGCCCAGAGTATAGGGGCTTTATTTGACTTGATTTCCTCATGAAATACAGGTACTTCAAACTCGTCATCTACATTAATGGTGACAGAATTAACAGTACCATATCCCATTGATTCAAGGTACTGTGCAGCCATACTGATGATATTGTTTGCTGTGGTAAGATGTGGCTGTCCACGGTCATACCTGTCATGTATCGGATAGTACTGTTTTGTATTTTCACGGAGCATTGCCCACGGAGTTTTCGTTTCTTGGTTCTTGGATTCTTCCGTCCACTGTTTTATACGTTCACTTGCTCCATCCTCAAACATTGTGGAGAAATAGTGATTGGTATAATATTCGTTACGGTTTTCTATACCGGTCAGATTTATACTCATGTTATTCTACTCCTGTCAGAACTGTTATAATTCTGATATAAGGATTATTTCTTATATCAAGTGTTTCTTTTACCCATTTTGTGAAGTTGTCAAATAATTCATCGACTCTGCGTTCTGCTTCACTCTTACGACGTTCATCAGTAAACAGAGAGAGCTGATAATCCCTGTGCTTTTCTTCAAGCTCTGCCAGCTTATCTACTTCTGCATCGATCAGCGGATCAGTGGCTTCTTTATACTTACGGTAGCTCTCAGCAAGTTTTTCCTTTGCCTTAGCTACAACATCTTCAAGCTGTCCGCTTAATGCAGAAATCATTTCGTCGGTGACATTCTGCTCGTTAGCAAGAAGTTCAGAATTGATCTTTGTCTTGTTTACTACCGCATTTATATTAAGAAACTCGACAAATTTACCGTCAACATATCTTATGCCAAAGAGTTCGTCAACAAGAGCTGCCGAGCGTTCATTCGGCATACTGCCTTCAACAATGAAAATGCTTTCATTTGACTGCATAAAGTTCTTGACTCCGATCACAGGAGATTCACCTCTGCCGACAAGCAAGCCGGTCTTATCGTTCAACCAGCTGATAACCGGGTGAATTGCCCATAGATACTGAGCATCGGGCCAGGCAGCATTGTCGATTGAATTCTGCATACTCTTACGCATTTCCTGCATTATGTAGGTCTTATCATCGCTGAGCCTGAGAATTTCACCTGATGGCATAGCTTCTTCGGGTATAACAGCAGATAATCTGCGGCGCATATCATCTGTAAGCATAACGTCTACACCGGATATTTCACTTAGCTGTCTCAGCGGGTGCTGTTCGTCCTTATTGATGTACGATAACGCCTTGATAAGATAATGCTTGTCTGTGAAAAGTGTTTCGTCCTCAACAGTATCGTTGACTGCTGAAACTGTTTCTTCCATAGACGCCTCATTAAGCAGGAAGTCCAGAGGATCAAACTCGCTTTCTTCGTCATGCAGAGATTCCTCAAAGGCTACTGCATCTGAGCCATTCTCAATGGTTTCACTTATAACAAGCTCCTCGTCCTCAATGTTGAATTTGCCGAGCAGGAGCGTAGGATCACCAATATTCTTGAATGCCTGTTCTTCTTTCTCAACAAGGATTCGGATAATTCGCATATCGCCCTTGATTCGTTCATTTTTGCTTGAAATCAGCATATAGCGAATATCAGGACGTTTCTCCTGACCGTAACGGTCAATTCTTCCATTTCTCTGCTGGAACACCATGAGTGACCACGGAATATCAAAATGGATAAGGCGGTGGCTGAGGTAATGAAGGTTCAGACCTTCCGATGCAACGTCCGAAGCGACAAGTATTCTTACAGGAGCTTCTGTTCTGTCAAACTCCTCAACAACACGCTGCTGTTCCATATCTGTCATACCGCCTGAAATCTCCACAACTTGCTTGTCGCTCATGTGCAGATCTTCTCTGAGCTGCTTTGCAAGGAACTTCATTGTTTCGATACGCTCGGTGAAAATAACTATACGGTCATCAACAGTTTTCGGGTTCCAGTTGTATTCGCTGCTTCTGAGCAGTTCAAGTAGCTTAGTATACCTTGAAAAATCGTGTGGTTCTATCAATGCAAGAGCATCCCTGAGTTCTTCAAGCAAAGCAATATCCTTGATTCCACCGTCAGGATATTTGTTACGGAGCTTCTTGAGTCTCTCCTCTACGCTTTTCAGGCAGGCTTTCGGGCTCGAAAAGAGTGATTTTTCAAGTGAGGTCTTGAATAATTGACCTGTTCCTTTCGATTTGCTGGCATCCATATCAAGCTGCATTTGAGCAAAAATGTCAAAGACAACTTCTTCCTTCGGACTTGCTTCGCAACTTACAAGGTTTACCGCTCTTTCAAGATACTTACCACCCATTTGATCCTTAACGTCTTTTTTGAATCTTCTGATACACAATCCCTTTATTTCGTCCTTAGTGTATTCTTCGGGATTTGCTATTGCAGTAGGATCAAGCATATTCATAAGAGACGCAAAGCTCTTAGCACGTCCGTCATGCGGAGTTGCAGAAAGCATTATCATCGTATCAGAGCGATCTTTAAGTATATTTGCAAGTCTTGAGCGTTGAGAATCTCTGTTGCCACGTTCTGCAACACTTTGAGCTTCATCAATCACGATAATGTCCCAATAAGCTTTTTCAAGATGTGTACGATATTCTACATCTCGCTTGATCGTATCAATAGAGACAATAACCTTATCATAGTAGAAGAATGGGTTATAATTTGATGGGAGAGACGCTCTGATCTTCTGTATTTTATGCGAATCCAGACGTACAAGCGGAATTGTAAAGCGATTCCACATTTCTTTTTGGAACTGTGTCATCATGCTTTTAGAGGTGACAACAAGTATTCTCTTGCCTTTGCCACGGATAATAAGTTCAGACATAAGTATTCCAGCCTCAAGGGTTTTGCCGAGTCCGACTGTATCAGCTACAAGTATTCTGCAACGAGTACGGTTCAAGGAAATCTTAGTCGGTTCAAGCTGAAATGGCATCAAATCCATAGCAGCTCTATGACCGATATGTATATTTTTATCGGTAGGGTTCTTTTGCCTCCACTGGCTTTCAAGGTATAAAAGTGATTTTGTGTATTTGGGTGATTCGTCTTTGACAAGCTTGATTTTAGTAGGATCAACAGTTTCAATCCTCTCAAGGTCAGTCAGAAAAATTGCCTCTTTATCTTTAACTAAAGACGAAATACCAATGCAGTTTAAAGCCTTTTCACCAATTTCGTTTGTATCTATTTTCTTTACCATCCATTCTTCATCACGAATGATAAGTCTCATTCCAGGAGCGTACTCTATCATAGTTTTGCCCTCGCTTAATTATTTGATTTGTTTATATACATTACATGAACATAGAGATATATACTATATATTATAGCACAATGCACTGTCTTTTTCAAGACAGAAACTATAAAATTTAGTGTGTATTTCTGATATGAAGGAAATCTGTGGATATACATATTGATATATATTTATCTCTATCCTGAAAAAATTTTCAGAAATGCCATACAAAAGGATTGGTTTTATGTATACTCACAAAGGTTTCTTATGTTTTAAATTTTTCTTAGTTGTGTAAAAATTTTGGAAGATTTGAAAATTGATTTTGTTAAACGCTTTCTGATCTTAAAATCGTCTGCATATCTTTACTATATAGGACTACCTTGAATTGCTTTTATGTAGTGCAACATAGATATTTGTTCTGCCTCAACTTATTTGTTATTTGAAAATTGATTTTAATTTAGTACTATGAATTGTAAAAGTGAAAACGTGTATAATGGACAGTATACAATTATGCTGTGAAGGTAATATGCTGAGCAGAAAAAATAATCCTGCCTCAGCCAAAGCCGAGACAGGATTTTTTGCATTTGAGTCTAAATATTAACCATAACAACAAATTCCCCGTTGTTAAGCACCAGTTCATTGACAGGAGTAGGGGAGGGTGGATAAGAGCGAGCAGTCGACAAATCTCTATCAGCATGATGAGCTTTGCGGTTATGGCTTTGCCAAAATTGGTGAGAAAGGGATGATGAAGTCCCATTTCATTATGTGTGTACGCCTTTACTATTGACCGAACATATCACACAACAAAATGGAACGTCGTAAACATTTAACCACAAGCCTGGTTTTCGGGCTTTACATATAATGTATGTCACCCACGCTATTGACATATTTCTCATAATGTGCTATAATAATATAGTCCCAAATGGGACTATGGAGGCGAACATGAATAAGAAAACTCATCAGCTTTTAAACGACGTGAATCGTGCAATCATCAAGTTCCGTGGGGTGTATTCCGCATGGTCTAAGAAGCATGGTATCAGCTACAACGAAATGCTTGTATTATACACAATCCGTGATAATGGCTACTGCACACAGAAAATGATATGTGACAGCTATCTTCTCCCGAAACAGACTATCAACAATGTAATAAGTGGTATGCTGAAAAACGGCTATCTCTGCGACTCGCCCGAAAACAGCACAGGACGTGAAAAGGCTTATATCTTCACCGACAAGGGAACGAAGTACGCAAAGCCTTTGCTTGCTTCCATTAACGCAGTTGAGGAAAAAGCGGTTGCTGAAATGGGATATGAAAAAATCAGACGTATGACAGAGCTTGTCCGTGAATATGATAATGTGCTGAACAAGGCACTTGCCGAGGAGGAAGTGTAATGGATAATATCAGACAGCACAGCGATTATTTCGGCACGGAAAAGATAAGCAGAATTCTTTTTAAAATGGCACCGCCTGTCATGCTCGCACAGCTTATTCAGGCACTTTACAACATTATCGACAGCGTGTTTGTGGGACGGTACTCTGAATCGGGACTGACTGCTCTTTCTATAGTCTATCCTCTGCAATTACTTATGATTGCATTGGCTGTGGGAACGGGCGTCGGAATAAATACTGTAATGGCGGCAAAGCTGGGACTTTCCCAGAGCGAAAAGGCAGATGAATATGCAGGCACGGGAACTCCTCTTGCAGTTGTGCTATGGGCGGTGTTTGCGGCTGTGTGTTATGCGATAATGCCGCTTTACGCAAGGTTACAGACCGACTCTCCCGAGGTCATAGCCGATGTTATCACTTACGGCAGGATCGTCTGCGTGTTCAGCTTCGGCTTGTTTTTAGAGAGTATCTGGACGAAAATTTTACAGGCACGAGGAGATATGAAAACTCCTATGCTCGCACAGATACTCGGTGCGGTGACGAATATTATACTTGACCCATTGCTGATTTTCGGGATGTTCGGACTTCCTGAAATGGGAATCGCAGGTGCGGCGGCAGCAACTGTCGCAGGACAGATTGTGGCGGCACTTGTGGTGATGAAAAAAGGCTTTTACAGGTCGCCGTCAATCAGAAAATATCCGCATTATGTGGGTAAGATATTCCGTCTGGGTCTTCCGAATATCCTTATGCAGTCGGCGTATACGCTGTATATTTTCGGACTGAATATGATACTTGCCACCTTCTCCGATGCCGCTGTAACGGTGCTGGGGCTTTACTATAAGTGGCAGACGTTCTTCTTCATTCCGCTTGGTGCTATGCAGACCTGTATCGTGCCTGTCATCAGCTTCAACTATGCCGCAAGGAACACTGAACGCTGTAAAAAAACGCTGAACACAGCGATACTTTTCGGTTGTGTGCTGATGTTCCTCGGAACGCTGTGCTTTGCGATTATTCCAGAGCCAATGCTGAGATTTTTCTCATCTGACGAGGAAGTTATACGAATAGGCATCACTGCATTCCGCATCATCGGTATCAGCTTTATTCCATTGGTGACATCTCTTACATATCCCGTACTGTTTCAAGCGGTGGGAGCAAGCTTTAAAAGCTCATTACTGACAATCATCAGAACGGTATTCCTGTTCGTGCCGCTGGCGTATCTGTTTTCACGCTTTGGCTTGCAGTATTTCTGGCTTACTTATCCTGTGACGGACGGAATCGTGTCAGTAATCGGCTTTTTTATGAGCAGACAATTTTTCAGAAATCCGTATCTTACCAAAAAGTCAAAGGAACATCCGAACGCTGTATTGCAGAAGTCAAAGCAGGGTGTTATCATCACCATAGCAAGACAACATGGCTCATCGGGCAAGGAAATTGGCAGACTTGTGGCTGAAAGGCTTGGAATACCTTTTTACTATAAGGAAGTTACTGCCCTTGCTGCACAGGAAAGCGGACTTGACAGAGAGTTCATCTCCGACCTCAACAAGAACGCACCGCAGCTGATGCACGAGCTGTATCTGAGTAATATCGTTGTGCATCAGGCGATCATTGCACAGAAGAAAATCATTGAGAAGATTGCTGAGCAAGGCAGCTGTGTAATAGTCGGCAGAGCGGCGGACTATGTGCTGAAGGATAACCCGAATGTAGTCCGTGTTTTCATTCACGCACCGAAGGAATACCGTATCGGCAGAGTGATGGAGGTCTACGGCGACACCCGTGAGGAGGCAGAACAGAACATCGCCCGTTCCGACAAGGCGAGGGCGATGTACTACAAGAATATTTCAGGGCTTGAATGGGGCGATGAAAGTAACTATGAGCTTATAATTGATAGTTCGG
>CALFMA010000215.1 GCA_937880065.1 uncultured Ruminococcus sp. | reverse complement strand
CTTGAAGGATAACTTTATCCACGAGGACACGGTACATCTCAGAGTGGGCGCTACCAAGACGATTGGCGAATATGTGATCGGTGATCATGTCAGTGCATTTCTTTCAGAACCGGACCATCGTATCAGCGTAACTGTAGAGAACACAGAAACACTGCTGACGGATCTGTCAGCAGGAAAAATTGATTTTGCATTGATTGAGGGATATTTTGACCAAAGCCGATATGCGTCAAGACTATACAGAAAAGAGCCGTTTGTAGGACTTTGCGGAAAGGGACACCTTTTTGCAAACAAAACTATTCCGATTGATAAGATATGGTGTGAAAACCTGCTTCTCCGTGAAGAAGGAAGCGGCACAAGAGACATTCTCGGACAGCTTCTTACTGAAAGCAATCACTCTTTTTCAAAGTTTGAAAGAATTACAACTATCAGCAATTTCGGGCTTATTACAAGGCTTCTGGAGAATAACAACTGCATTACCTTTGCTTACCATGCTGTGGGAGAAACTAACAGCTCACTTTCTGAATTTCATGTCATGGGCTGGGATATTTCCCGAGAATTTAACTATGTTTATCTTGACACACCTTTTTCGGAATATGCGGTGGATGTTTTCAGTGGATACTACAAATGACACACAGCAATATACCCCACAGGGCTGGCAGACTGGTTTGGTCTGCTTGCCTTGTGGGGTGTTTTTTATTAATTCAGATAAGTTACATAGTCAGAATTATAGTATTCCCAGCTATCCGCAGGAACTAATCCGTTGCCGTAATCGACCTGATTATTTCTGACAGAGAAATCGCTGTACCAGCCGTCCACAACATACATACGGCGGCTTGTATCCACCGCACCATAGGGCTGATCCATGTAGACAGTATTGTCAGTGAAGATGCAGTGATAGCCCCAGCCTTCAACCTGCTCATGAAGCTCGAATGCAGCCACAATATTGGTGTTTCCGTTGCGATAACCGATATTACCGTGAACATTCACATCATTGCCTGCAATATCCACAAAGCTGCCGGCATAGTTAGCACCCGTCATACCGTCACCGTAGAACGTGCAGTTCATAATCTCCGTTCCGGTTGTATATTCCTTGACATCTACGTGCTCCGCCGCAACATTCTTAAAAGTACAGCCGTCCACTGTGTTGTAGTCACATTTGTAATCAAAGCCTGTAACAGATTTAGCACTACCGATGTACACGCCCTCACCATAGCCCGGAGTGACTGTTCCCGTATCATGGATATAGGAATCCTTCACTGTACAGTAGGAGCTTCCGTCACGGATTGCAATCGCTTCTGAGCCGATATTGTACACCTCGCAATTTCTGATAATAGAATGATTGGAATTGTCAAGAACGATGCCTTTCTGTGAGGTTGTGATTTTCAGATTTTCAAGGATCCAGTAATCGCCTGTGATCTGGATCACGTAGCCGTTTTCTGCACTTGTGCCTGTGATAATCGGCGGATTTTCCGGATCAGCGGCAGTCAATGTAATGGGGGCATCTTCCGTTCCTTCCGCAGAGGTGTCGATTTTCTGCGCACCCTGATAGGTTGTATAGTCATAAGTTCCGCTTGCGACACGGATGACATCGCCTGGCTGTGCATTACGCATTGCAACGAAAAGCTCATCTATTGTTGTAACATCAACATAGTTCTTCGGTGTTTCGGAGAGCAGCTCACGCTTCATCAGGCAAAGATCAAATACATCAAGTCTGCCATCCTCACAGAGATCGCCTGCCTTCCAGTTTGCAAGCTTTACATTGGGAACGGCAAGCAGCCATTTCTGGAGTGCGACTACATCGGCTACAGTAAATTCACCGTCTGCATTGACATCGCCACGAATCCCTGTACTTTTGCTTTCCGGTACAATCCAGCTGTCATCATCCACGATCAGACAAAGCATCGTAATAGTGTCTCCGAAATACACATCTTCACCGTAGTTCAGACACATATCCCTGACAGCAACATGCCATGCAGTATTCTCACCACAGGCTGCGGATACCATAAACGGTGCATTGAAGCAAAGGTCGTTCCAGTCGGAAACGGCAGTTCCGTCAGGCGTATAGCCTGCCATGATTTCCCACGGATCACCGCCTGTTTCTCCGATGATAAACGCATTGATCGCATCAGCAAATCGCTTTGCATCCGTATTTCCATTGATCAGATAATCCATACTGATACGCCAAGGCGTACGACAGGCGTTGTAATAATAATTTCCGTCATTTTCACTTTCAAGGAAATTGGCAGGTGCGGGGATAAATTCACCCGTTGCACTGTCCTTAATGATGAAATCTGGAAGAATTCCCGTTCCATAGTCATCAACAATTTTATTGATAATGCTGTAGGTATTCTCATAGAGTGTCAGCCATCGGTCATCGCCTGTTGCTTCGGCAAACACGGGCATATACTGCACGATAAAATCTGAAGAACGTGTGGCAGAATCATACTTGTCTCCCTCATCCGACCAGTAAGCCCAGTCACCAAGCCGCAGTACCCAGTCATTCTGATTGACCTCATAGGTCATAATGTCGTTAATCACATCAATGGCAGTCTGCTTGTAGTCTATCTCGCCGTCACTGCCCCAGATGCTGTCCGCCATAAGAAGGGCGTAGGCAATATCCAGATCGCCATCCGTTGCAGAATCTGCACCAGATGAGTTGATGATTGCTGTGCCATTGTCAGACTGCTGCCATGCCATAAGATTCGGGCCGATCTCACTTAAATGCGCCCTGTAATAACGGTACATGCCATCGAAGATATCCTTTGCCTCGCTGTCATATTCCGCCATAGAAGCAGCAATAAGCATACCGTAGCCATGTGCTTCGGAAACAGTAACAGGAACGGAATAGCCAGCTTCCGCAAAGGTTTCATCACCATAGAATACATAATACTGTGTTTGATCCTTGACGTAGGGATCCTGTGCAAGATATTTTTCTTTCCAGTAGCCGTAAAAATCCACCGTTTCTTCGGAAAGTGTATTCACATTCACATCACGCACCTCCGCCATGGATACGACAGGAACAAAACATGTGCTCAAGGCAGAAACCGCAACAATCACAGCAGAGATTTTCTTAAAAATTCGCATAGTTCTTCCTCCAATCCGTATGCATCCTTCGTGTTTCAGATTTCATAATATGCAGGTAAAATTTGCTATAATTTTATTATAGCACTTATCAGCCGGACAGTCAAGAAATAAACTGTAAAAATGAAAATGGAATATTGAAAGACGTGTTACTGCAAGCCTAGCAAAATAGCCATTTTCAAGCAAAACGAACACAGTATGAACAAATGCACCCTTTTTTCTCTGAAAATCCAATAAAAAAACGATAGCAAGGGGCTATCGTTTCGGAATTGTATTTTTTGTATTTGTCCGCTCTCAAATTACTGCTAAAATCCGACCTAT
>CALFMA010000214.1 GCA_937880065.1 uncultured Ruminococcus sp. | reverse complement strand
TAAAGAATGAAAAATACAGCCGCGACACTCAGCCCATAGATCCCAGGTGTGATTGCCCTGTTTGCAAGCGTTATTCCCGTGCCTATATTCGTCACCTCTTCAAGGCGAGAGAGGCGCTGGGCATGCGGCTTTGCGTCTTGCACAATCTCTATTTCTACAACACTCTCACAGAAAAAATCCGTGACGCTATTGACGAGGGACGCTTTGAGCAGTTCCGTCAGAAATACTCCGTACTTTTAGCAACAAGAATTTAAGGTGATATAATGATAACAGCTATTTTTGACCTTGACGGTACAATTGCAGATACTATTGAAGATTTGGCTAATGCGATAAATTACGGACTCCGACAGCTTGACTTACCCGAACACAATATTGAAAGCTACAAGCAATTTGTGGGAAATGGTGCAATGAAGCTGTGTTTCCGTGCTTTGCCCGATGATAAAAAGGATATGACGGAAACTCTCCATAACCTTTTCGCTGAATATTACAATGTTCACTATCTCGACAAAACAAAACTTTACGAGGGTATAAATAATACTCTTGATACCCTTGCGGCAAACGGTGTAACTCTTGCAATTGCCACAAATAAGCCACAGGATGCCGCACGGAAAATCATTGAAAAGCTGCTCCCCGATGTACCGTTCACTAAAGTTTTAGGCGGCTGTGATGAGCGTCCGAAAAAGCCTAATCCCCCTGTAATTGAGGAAATCCTCAGCGAACTTCCCAAAGACAATACCGTTTATATGATAGGCGACAGCAATGTTGACATTCAGACGGCTAAAAACTGCGGACTTATTTCAATCGGCTGTTTATGGGGATTTCGTGGCAAAGCAGAACTTGAAGCTGAGGGAGCAGACTTTCTTGCCGAAACTTCCTCGGACATTGAAAATATAATTTTGAGGTGAAATTTATGGTATACGATTCAGATTCATTCATCAGAAATATAATCGAACATTCCCAGCGAATTACTGCAATAATCGAGGCTACGGATTTTAACAATCACGGGCTTAACCCCAATATTATCCTCATTCCCTCTTTGTGGAATAATATCAATGACGCTCTTGTGGTGTGGGCAATGGATACAAAGCCTGCCTATGAGGAAGAATGCCGCAAAATGGCTGAAATGATACTCCGCCGTGCTGGAAAGCTTACCGATGAAGCTGAAACATATCTTGCTTCAATGAAAAGCCTGAGAACGGTTTACACCTCGGATTTCCCCGAAATGGAATTCAATCAGAAAGACTGCATGGTGTTCCTCAATGCCTACGACAACTTTATGTATATCTTTTACACATCTTGTCCGAGAGTTCAGCGTACCCTTGACCACCTCGGTTCGGATTACAAGGAAATCTGCTCTATGCGTGAAAATTTCCTGAAAAATATATCGGGGGGAACTGCACCTGCTGTAGAAAAATCATATGCCGCACCTAAAACAGCAGTTCCCGAAAATCAGCCCAAAACAGCTGATATACTGCCGAATACTGACGATACAAACGAGCTTCTCCGCCAAATTTTAGCGGAAACAAAAAAGACAAATGAGCTTCTGACAAAGCTGCTTTACAAATAGGAGAAATATAATGGCTAAGAAAAAAGAAGAAAAAAAAGAGCCGATTGTCTATTCCTATGAAAATCTTCAGAAAATTGAGGACCACATAGAAAAGAATTTCGGCGTTATAGAAAATTATTTGCAGGAAACTGACACAGACGACATAAAGCTGAATATCTACGTTATTCCCCCAACGATGGAAAAACGCTGTCTTACCCTTGTCACAGCAGGTATGGGTGCGTGCGGTATGAACGTTCCCGAGGAATTTGAGGATAACAAGCTTAACCGCTGTGAACTTGTTATGATGCTGCCCCCCGACTGGAATATTCACGGCGATGAACTGGAGGACTGCTGGCCGCTGCACCTGCTGAAAATCCTCTCCCGCCTGCCCTTCAAGGAAAAATCATGGCTGGGCTGTTATCATACTGTTGATTACGGCACGAATTTTGCTTCAAATACCGGCTTCTCATCTGTAATGATTATGCCTGCTTCAAGGGATATTGACGTTTGCAGATGCGAACTCCCCGACGGTGAAATCATAAATTTCTACCGTGTTTTCCCCCTCTACAACAGCGAACTTGAATTCAAATGCCTTAACGGTTCAGGGGCGCTTCTTGACAGATTTGATGCAGATTTCGACTTTATAGCTGACATTGACCGTTCACCTGTTATTGAGGAAGATTTCCGCAATGTCATTGATACCGTTGAATCCCATTCCTCAAAAATTGAGAAAAAAGAGCTTGACACGCCTATGATAAGCGGTGCAAATCATATTGCCGCTTTCTTCCGCTGGATTATGGAGCATAATATGCTCAATGATGATTTCGTTGACTTTTTCGAGGAAGAAATTGCCGCTATAAAACAGGGAAAAACGGATATAAGAAAGTTTATAATCAACTCCCTCGGCGGCGAATTCCTTATGGATATGCTCAATGACGAGGGTGCGGCATTTGCCGATTATTACTACAATTTCTATCACGGCGAGGACGAGCCTTGCTTCCCCGGCGATGTGGATAATGTGGCTATGGATTTCTTCGGCGAGGAAAAATACAACTGCGAGGAATTCGGCGATGAGGCATATCTTTTTGTTCCCTATGATGAAAGTTACTACAAGGCAATGTGCAAATATATCAACAAGAATTACAAGAAATTTCTCAAAGAAAAGGAGCAGAAATAATGTATAACATCGGTATTTTAGGTGCAGGAATCATTGCAGGAGTTATGGCTGAAACTGTAGCAAAAATGGAAAATGCACAAATTCTTGCAATTGGTTCAAGGTCTGATGAAAAGGCACGTCAGTTTGCGGAAAAGTACGATATTCCCACATATTACGGCAGTTATGAGGATCTTGCCGCTGATGACCGCCTTGACCTTATTTACATTGCAACTCCCCATTCCCGCCATTATGACGACTGTATGCTCTGCATTGAAAATGGCAGAAATATCCTCTGCGAAAAGGCATTTACCGCAAATAAAAAGCAGGCTGAGGAACTTTTCAAAGCCGCAAAGGAGAAAAATGTATTTATCACCGAGGCTATCTGGACAAGATATATCCCTATGAGAAAAACTCTTGACGATATTATTAAAAGCGGAGTTATTGGCGATATTATGTCACTTACTGCAAATCTCGGCTATCCCCTTTCCCATATGGAAAGACTTATAAAGCCTGAACTTGCAGGGGGTGCATTGCTTGACCTTGGTGTATACGCTCTGAATTTCGCTGTTATGGCTTTCGGCGAGGATATTGCGGATATAAAATCCAACTGCACTAAAAACGAATACGGAGTTGATATGCACAACTCCATAATTCTCACATATGCAGACGGAAAATCTGCTGTACTTCACAGCAACTGCTACTGTCCCCTTGACAGAAAGGGTATAATCTACGGCACAAAGGGCAGAATTGAATTCCACAACATCAACAATTGTGAGGGAATTGACGTAATTCTCCACGACGGCACACAGAAACATTATCCCACTCCCCCACAGATAAGCGGCTATGAGTATGAGTTTATCGAGTCAGTCCGGGCCATAAAAGA
>CALFMA010000213.1 GCA_937880065.1 uncultured Ruminococcus sp. | reverse complement strand
GGAAAAAACTGCATAGGGAACGCTGTTTGCGTCCAGCAGGTCTGTGACCTTTGCCGTTACGCCGAAACGAATCAGGTCGGGGTCAGAGCAAACAAATGCTTTCTGGAAGCCTCTGCTGCGTACTTCTGTGACGATCTCAGCAATTGCGCCTGCGCCGTGATAGGAAGTCTGGTTAAGCATGATTCTATTAGCCATAACAATCTCTCCTTTTCAGTTTTGCGGGGCATTCTGCCCCGTTTGACAATATTATAACATACTTTTTACAAGAAATCAATATATTTCTGACAAAAAAATATAACCTTTAATATTATTGCAACTTGAACTTGCTTTTTTTATAAGAATATAGTATAATATAATATATATAGGAAAATGTAACTCGGATAAATTGTATTGCATAACCAACATATTCTTGAAGAATAGCAAATTCAGGAGTTAATTTTGGAGCGATAGTTTGGAGAAGGATAAATATGGAACAGAATAATAAAAAATCCAATACGTTTTATACAGTTGCGTTAAAGGGAATGGTAGCATATCCGAAAATGGTGATGCACTTTGACGCAGCGAGAGAAAAGACAATCAATGCCGTTGAAAGAGCCGTAAAGGGCGACGGCTATGTTTTCCTTGCAGCACAGCAGGAATTGGACGTTGACAATCCCACAGAAAAAGATTTGTATAAAGTGGGTGTTGTCGCTGAAATCAAGCAGATTTTGAAGCTTCCCGATAATGTGGTAAAGGTTCTCGTTGAGGGAGTGTACAGGGCTGAAATGACTTCACTTATTGATGAGGGCGATGTTCTTCTTGCACAGGTAAAGCGTGTGCCTACATATTCAAGGGTGAAGTATAATGAATTGGAGGCTGAGGCGCTTGTCCGCACAGTAAAGGATATTTTTGAGCGTTATACCTCATTTTTCCCGAAAATTCCACGTGAAATGCTCTCTGCCGTTATGGTACAGTCAAATCCCGTGAAACTTTTCGAAGCTGTCTGCTTTAATTCAAATATCAATTATCGTGACAAGCAGGAACTCCTTGAAGAAACAAACATTATCAAAAAGCTGACTCTCCTTGTGCAGTTTTTATCTGCTGAGGTGGAAATTCTTGAACTTGAAAATGAAATTAACGAGCAGACAAGAATGAGCATCGACAAGGGACAGCGTGAATTCTATCTCCGTGAGCAGATGAGAATTATTCAGGAACAGCTGGGCGATGATGAAGTTGACGAGGTTTACGAACTTCGTGAAAAGATAATCAAGCTTAAAATTGACGAAAAAAGCCGTGACAAGCTTATTCGTGAAACTGACAGACTTGCAAAGCTGCCCTCGGCATCACAGGAAGCATTTGTAATCAAGAATTACCTTGATACCGTTTTATCTCTCCCTTGGGGAAAATATACAAAGACTAAAATTTCTATGGATAAGGCTGAAACTATCCTTGAAGATGAGCATTACGGACTTAAAAAGGTAAAGGAACGCATACTTGAATTTCTTGCGGTTCATACCCTTAATCCCGATATAAAGGGACAGATTATCTGTCTTGCAGGCCCTCCCGGAATCGGTAAAACATCAATTGCCCGTTCAATTGCAAAGGCTATGGGAAGAAAATATGTCCGTGTATCTCTCGGCGGAGTTCGTGACGAAGCTGATATAAGAGGTCACAGAAAGACATACGTAGGTGCAATGCCCGGCAGAATTATGGCTGCTATGGAGCAGGCGGGAACAGCTGATCCCATGATTCTTCTTGATGAAATATACAAGCTTTGCAGCGATATTAAGGGCGATCCCTCCTCTGCAATGCTTGAAGTTCTGGACAGCGAGCAGAACTGCACATTCCGTGACCATTTTATTGAAGTTCCCTTTGACCTGAGCAAGGCGGTATTTATTACAACTGCCAATGATGTGGGGAATATTCCCTCTCCGCTTCTTGACCGTATGGAACTTATTGAACTTCCCAGTTATACGGCAGAGGAGAAATTCCACATTGCAAAGGACCATTTAATTCCAAAACAGCTTGGTGAACACGGTCTTAAAGGCACACAGCTTAAAATTGCCGATGACGCAATTGATGATATTATCGCATATTACACAAGAGAAGCAGGTGTAAGAAATCTTGAACGCCGCATTGCTTCACTTTGCAGAAAAGCAGCTAAGAAGATAGCTGACGGTGACGCAAAGAGAATAAGCATAAAGGCTAAGGACGTTGAAAAGTGGCTTGGTGTCCACAAATATACCCGTGACCTCAGTTCCGATAAGGATCAGGTGGGAGTTGTAAACGGACTTGCATGGACAGCTGTTGGCGGTACTGTTATGCCCCTTGAAGTCCTTGCACTTGAGGGAACAGGAAAGATTGAAATTACAGGCTCTCTCGGTGATGTAATGAAAGAAAGTGCTAAAATTGCCGTTACCTATGTCCGCAGTATTGCCGATAAATACGGCATTGACAAGGAATTCTTCACAAAGAAGGATATTCACATTCACGCTCCCGAGGGTGCAGTTCCAAAGGACGGTCCCTCCGCAGGTGTGACAATGACAACGGCTCTTGTGTCGGCACTTTCAGACCGCAAGGTTCGCTCAGATGTGGCTATGACAGGCGAAATCACTCTCCACGGAAAGGTTCTTCCAATTGGCGGACTCCGTGAAAAGACAATGGCAGCGTACAAGCTTGGCATTAAAAAGGTGATTATTCCGATTGACAATAAGCCTGACCTTGAAGAAGTTGACGATGCTGTTAAAAATAATCTCGAATTTGTATTTGCGGAAACTCTCACAGATGTTTTGGAAAATGCGATTATATAAGGAGGACTGCTATGAAACTCAATTACAATAAAGCGGAATTTGTAGCCTCCTACGGTACATATTCCCAGTTACCGCAGGGCGACAGAGTAGAAATCGCCTTTGCAGGTCATTCAAATGTGGGAAAATCCACGCTTATAAATAAACTTTTCAACCGCAAAAATCTTGCAAGAGTAAGCTCTGTTCCGGGAAAAACAGCTACCATAAATTTCTATGGACTTGAAAATATATACTTTGTTGACGGACTTAAACTGCTGGGTATAGATTGGGGCGAGTGCATGATGGACGGCTGCCACTTTAACGATCTGGGTTTCTACCGCTTTGCCGAAAACCTCAACAAATATCTCTATTTTTAACCATGGAAGGAATATAAAGTCATGATTTACGACGATTTAGCTTTCTGGCGGCGTTATGTGCCGCACCGCAACGCTTCGGAATTTTGTCAGGCGATCGAATTTCTGCGGACTTTCACACCGGATATTGCCGAGGGAAAACATGTTCTTAAAGAAGGACTTATTTACGCCAATGTGCAGGAATACACCCCGAAAAAACTTGCCGAAGGTGCTATCGAATATCACCGGGAATTTGTAGATTTGCAAACTCTGC
>CALFMA010000212.1 GCA_937880065.1 uncultured Ruminococcus sp. | reverse complement strand
ATTTCTAATTTTTCTAAATTAGGGTATGAATCAAAACACAATATGGCTTGCTGGAATCAAGAAGAATATATTGGCTTAGGTGCCGGAGCAAGTTCGTATGTGGATAATATGAGATATACAAATGAAAGGTAAATTGCAGAAAGCACAACACCGAATACAAGTGTACCAAGGAAAAGGTGTTCTACAGATTCGCCGTTGATTGTAACCTTTTCGCTGTAGGGAGTAATTGCAACGTACTTGTAACGCTCCTCGTTGTAATTGAAGTTTTCCTTGATAGCGTCAAATATAACAGCTACAACTGAAATTCCTGCAATTACGGAAAGGGGAGATTTCAAATCCATTTTGTATCCGTCAAGCTTTGAGAATGTTTCCGCAGCCATTGCCACAATCAAAAATGAAACGAGGAAGCTGTAACGGTAGGGGAGCCAGTTAGGGTCCTGACCGCCGTGCCACATCATATTGAGGGGCTTAATCCACATTGAGAAGAACATAACGAACAGCATAAGTCCGTGTCCGATTTTGCGGTTTGTGGAAATCTTTGTATTGAAGAAATACAGACAAGCAAGTACGAGAGAAAGCACACCGCAGTAAATTTCAGGTCTGCCGTACATTCTTGTACCCTCGTCCACGTTTACGGAGTAATACTGGTTTGGGAAAAGTGTGGGAAGAAGTTCAACGGGGTTGAACATAGTTCTCATACTGTAGTCAGGCTCGGAGAAGTCGAACTTACCGAGGGCAAGTGCGTTATAAATCGGCATAATCATAATATAGCTGCACATTACGCCGACAAGTGTAGCAAGGCACATTCTGCCGAATACAACGGCATAATCTCCTGCACCCTTGAACTTTCTCTTTGCACCGAAGAAAAGATAGTAAACGAAATAGAGTGCAACGAAAATTGCAACCATAAAGCCCATATAGAAGTTTGCAATAAACATAATTGCAAGGGGAATGATATAGTTGATTTTTCTGCCGTCGTCGATGAGATACTCAACGCCGAGAATTATAAGCGGCAGGAAAATCGGTCCGTCGATCCACATGGGGTTGATGAGCTGAATCGCAACGTAGCTCATGAGGGCATATGCCGTTGAGAATGTCACGGAAGGAATTCCGCCGAGTCTCTTTGAACGCTGAGCGTAGATGCAGAACGCCGCACCTGCCGCACCAACTTTGCATATCTGCATTATCATTACTGCCTCAAGGATAAGCGTCCTCGGCATGAGCATGACAATCAGTGTGAACGGACTCGCCAGATAGTATCCTATGATTCCCATGAAGCCGCCTGAAAGGTTTCGGCTCCAGTTGTACAGAGCACTTCCGTCTCCCCAGAATGCATCTCTGAGTCCCTCGAAGTAATAGATGTACTGACCGTTGAGGTCGAGGGTGAGCACGGAACGCTTTCCGAATGGGAACACGTCAAAACCGATATAGGCAATGAGTGTTAAGATTGCAGGGATTGCAAATGCTGCAAGAATCGCCCATACATTGAGCTTCTTGCCCGCTGTTTCGGCAAGAATGTCCGCAGCTGTTCTTGCAGGTCTGAGTCCCACAACGGGTCTGCTGCCGTTGAAGCGGTTGTTTTTCTGCTTCGGTTGATTCTTTTTGCTCTGTGCCTGAGCATTGGAGCCTTTTGCGGAATTGATGCCGTTTTTCACAGCAGTCCTTGCCGCAGAAGCTTTTCCCGAATGCTTTCGGGGTGCTTTATCCTGCTTTTGGTATCGCGCTTACACCGATGATAGCATCGGCGGCGATGAGTTTTTCCGCACACTCGCCTTTTCTTATCTTTTTGCCCCTTTGCAGGCAAATTTCACCGTTCACCTTAACACACCCATCTAAAATAAGCATTTTTGCGTGC
>CALFMA010000211.1 GCA_937880065.1 uncultured Ruminococcus sp. | reverse complement strand
ACATGATCAAGATAGGTCTTGGCTGCGTTTTTTGTGCCGGTTGCTTCTGCCAGTTTTTCAATTTCCACTGTGATTTTAACAGCGTCTTCGGGATGCCGCATAAGACGACAAATAATAGTTTCCTCAGCCTTGGCTTCTTCGGAAAAGCGCTTGTACATGTCGGTCCACTCTTCATGTTCGCCGGCAGCTGCTGCCTTGAGGTTTTCAGCGGTAGTACCGATTCCGCCGAGAAGCTTGAACCACATTTTTGCGTGTTCTTTTTCGTTATCGGCTGTTTTCTGGAAAAGTGATGCAATCTGCTCATATCCTTCTTTTTTAGCCTTTGATGCAAAGTATGTGTACTTATTTCTTGCCTGTGACTCTCCTGCAAATGCTGCAAGTAAATTTTTTTCGGTCTGTGTTCCCGAATATTTTGTTTTTTTAGCTTCTGACATATCAAAAACCTCCTCCGATATTGCCTTAAAATTTTATAGTTCAGGATATCACCTGATAATATGATTTTACCATAATTCTGCCCAGTTGTCAATAGAAATATTCATACTGACAAAGTTTTTTCAGCGAATAAATTACTGATGTATTTTTCGGAATTAACCTAAGGGCATAAAACATCCCCCGATTCACAGTGAATCGGGGGATGCAATCAGTTCATTAATTTATATCCCTCTGTAAGAGTAACAAATTTCACATTGCCCATAGCATTGACATCATTGCAGAACTCAATAATTGTATCTTCACAATATTCGTCAAAATAATATTTTCCGCTGGGAGAGTAATAAGCGTGGGACATAAACACAAGCCATGCCTTATTTTTTACTGCATTATTAGCATATTGTTTCATATTGTCAACAGTCCGTATACCCTGACAAGCAACAGTTGTTGTTTTGGATGTTTCCTTATCTTCAACCCATGTGCTGCCGAAAATTATATTTTTTACATTTGAATTGTCATTGAGATTAACTCGATAAATTGTGTAATCATTATCAAGTGGTTTGGTATTGAGCTTACCTTTACAGGTAACTGCACCGCTGAAATACTGGGGAACAACTGAAAGAACAGTATCATTAAAAGCGTTATTGGGATATACAAGTAAATCAGATTCAATTCCGTTTGCAGAAAGAACTTCCTTGCATTTCTTGAAATCGTCGTGAAGCTGTGCTTCTGTAAGGGTTGTAAGGTTTTTATGATTATATGTATGGTGGACAAAATCCATACCCTTTTCTTTCATATGATTAATCATATCCCAGCCTGCATAAGCTGCGTATCCATTGTATTTTGTAGTATCCTTGACTTTGCCCGCAATAACGGCAGAGGTCATTTTTATTCCCGTTTCGTCCATAATTCGTTCCCAGTGATTGAGAGCGTCAACCTTTGCGTCATCGTCAACAAAAGTTATTACAGCGTCATAATAAACGTATTCCGTTTTATCACAGTAAAGACAGCTTTTTTCGAATTTATAGCCTTTACTATCCTTGCATACAGCTTCTTCTTCACCGTATCTGTGAGATGTACACTTCTCACCTTCCATACGCAAAGTGACAGTTTCAGATTGTGCTGTATTGCCATATTTGTCTTTTACAACGCAGTATACACGTCTCCCATTTCGCTCGGATGTCATAAGGGTTTCGTATTTAGGTTTCGTAATTGAAGATTTATAGAATTTATTACTGCCCGCAAGAGCAACATACCATTGATATGAAACAACTTCATAGTTAGTTTCAACAGTTGTACTTACAAAAGTCTTATTTTTTCCACACAAATCAGAGGGCTGTTTAGTGAATGAAAGCGTTTCCATATGAAGTGTTGCAGTTTCGGAACGTGTTGAATTGCCATATTTATCAGTTACAACACAATAAACTCTGCGGCCATCTCTTTTGGAATCCATTAATGTATTATATGTATCATCTTTTTCAGATGAAATGTAAAAACGATCACTTCCCGGTAATGCAACCCACCACTGATAAGAAAGATCATCACCATCAGCTTTAACAGGAATACTTACAGGAGTTTTATTTACAGCGTGGAAATCACTTGGCTGTTTAGTGAATGAAAGCGTTTCCATATGAAGTGTTGCAGTTTCTGTGCGTACTGATTTACCGTGTTTATCAGTTATAACACAATAAACTCTGCGGCCATCTCTTTTTGAATCCATTCTTGTATTATATACATTATCTTTTTCAGATGAAATATAAAAACGATCACTTCCCGGTAATGCAACCCACCATTGATATGAAAGGTCGTCGCCTGCTGCTGTAACAGGGATACTTACGGGAGCTTTATTTACAGCGTAGAAATCACTTGGCTGTGAAATAATTGTAATACTTTCAGCTGCTGAAACTGAATAACCGTTCATATTAAATACGGAGGGTGAAACCACCGTGCTTGATACAAGCATTGACGCTGTTAAGAAAGAAATAAATAATTTTTTCATCATATCCACCTCAATATAAAGATTGTATCAGGGAATTATATTGTTATCATTATATCACATAATATTATTAATGTCAATAACCCCCGATTCTTTAACTTGAATCGGGGGGAATTTTTATTTCATATTCTTAACGAAATTCTCTCTCATTACAATAAAGTCGTAAACGTCAACTTTTCCGTCCTTGTAAAGGTCAGCGCATTTCCAGTCTGAAAGTGCAGCTGACTTTTTGCCCATGATGTGCTTCTGTACCATTACCATATCAGCAATTGTGAATTTACCGTCGCCGTTTGCGTCGCCGTCAGGTTCTTCGGCAAGAACTTCAACATCATATTCGATATATCCGTCGTTATAACCCAAGAAAATTGTACACTTACCTTCTGTGCAATTATAGAAATTATCGGCATTAATCTGAACTGTTCCGTCAGCAATAAGGTCGCTTAACTTTCCTGTCACACCCTCGCTGTCTTTATTTTCTGCATCAAATAATCTAACTACTGCATCTGATAAATCAAGTTCCTCACCATAGTTGTATACGGTTTTTTGAGGCTGTTTTTCCCACTCTATACTTGGCTGTTCCTCTATATTAGACATACCAAAAATCAGTATGTCCCAGCTGTCACCGTAATCAACACGTAATTCACGGCAGATGCACTCTCTGCGAGAGCTGGGGTGAGTGCTATGGTATACCTTTGACAATTCAGCAGTAACATCTTTATTTTCAATCATTTCAAGGAGAGGTTTGTTTTCGAATTCTGTTTTATCAAATGCTTTTCCGTCTTTATCTTCCAGCCAGTTACTGCCTGAAATGATATAATTTTCATACAAATCATTAAGTTCAAAATCGTTGAACATAATCTGATAAGTGTCCAAAGAATGATTTGATTTTTCAATATGAACAGAATGCCTCATTCTGTATTCATCAGTTACAGTTACTTCAAAGGATACGGTATCGGGGAAAAGTGAGTCGTGACCTAATATTAAGTTGATAGTGTAAGTTCCCGGCTGTGTATTGTCAAATTCAGAGTCATCAAGCTTCAATAAGCCATTTTTAATGTATATTGAGGCATCGGATGTGAAAATATCGCCGTGAATACCTCCGTAGTAGAGTACACCTGAAACAGTTGCACCTGTAAGGTCAAGTTTTTCGCCAAGATTATAGGTAAGCTTATCGGGCGGAGAAACTAAATTTAAATGGTATCCCTCATGGGGGTCTATTACATTAACACTAAAGCTTGTGTATCTGTTAAAGTACCAGATATCAATGCTGCGTGAACCTGATTTCTGACCATAATTATAAAAATCGTCTGTATCAATTGTAACCGTACCGTCATCAATAAGTTCCTGTAAATCGGCATTTTTAAATTCAAATTTTTGTTCGCCGTCTGTGAAAAAGCCCGATACTTTAGCACCTGTAAGGTCGAGTTCTTCACCGAGAATATAATCTGTCTTTATTGGAAGTTCATCAATTACAAAGCTGCATTCTTCTTTTTCATTTTCAACATTCACATAAAAATAAGTTGATGCTGTACCATAGTTAATGGTTATTTTACGTGTACCTGAAACAAAGTTTGTGTAAAAATCCTCTGTATCAAGTGTTACTGTTCCGTTATCAATCATTTCCTGTAAATCTTTGTTGAGGAAATCTGTGCTTTTGATTAATTTGCCATTTTCATCAAATGTGTTGTAATAACCTGAAATTTCAATTCCTGTCAAATCCAGCTTATCGCCTAATTTGTAGTCGTGACGTACTTCGTCGCTTTCCTTTGCGATACGTACACCATATTCTTCTCTTGCGATTTCTGTTGATTCCGCAGCATATGCAGTAAAATCACTTTCAGCATAGCATGGTGTAAATACACCTACCGCTGAATTGGCTGCAAGCAGAGCGCTTGTCAGTGCAGCAAGTCGTCTTAATTTTTTGTGAGCCATAATTCTTCCCTCCATAGTTTATTGTTTTTTTATAATTAAGGCATATATATCCTTAATGTCATAATAACATATATTCATATATTTGTCAAGATTTTTTGAAATATTTATGAGTTTTTCTATAGAATAATTTGAGATTGAAGATAATGTCATAACTTTCCTTGCAGCTGCCGCACCTATCTGTTTTT
>CALFMA010000210.1 GCA_937880065.1 uncultured Ruminococcus sp. | reverse complement strand
ATATTCATAAAAAAGCATTGGATTTAGGAATTCGTTCTGAGTTACACACATTTAAAGGACAAGGTCATGCGCTACACCTTGATGAGAACAGAAACCTTGATTTCGCTTGTTGAAATCATCTGGATGTTGATATCCTGATTGAAGAGAGCCTCGAACATTGTTGAAGCTGTGCCGGGATGTGTTTCCATACCTGCACCAACAACAGATACCTTTGCCACATTCCGTTCTACGTCTACCTTATCACAGATAAGACTGGTGTTTCTATGACGCTCTAAAGTAGCAAGCGTCTCTTCCACATCGTCCTTTGCTACGGTGAAACTGATATCTTTTGTGCCGTCACGACCTACAGACTGCAGAATAACGTCTACGTTAATATTATGGTTTGCAAGGTGGTTGAACAGCTTAAATGCAACACCCGGCTGGTCCTGAAGACCGATTACGGCAATACGAGCCGTATTTTTATCACAAGCAACTCCGCTTACAAGCATTCTTTCCATTTTTACTTCCTCCTTAACTACGGTACCTTCCGAATTATTCAAACTGGAGCGAACTACCAGCTGTACGCCGTACTTCTTCGCCATTTCTACAGAACGGTTGTGCAATACGCCTGCACCAAGGGATGCTAAGTCAAGCATCTCATCATATGTAATCTCGTCAAGCTTCTTTGCATCCTTTACGATACGCGGGTCAGCGGTATATACACCGTCAACATCGGTATAAATCTCGCACGCATCTGCGCGGAGTGCTGCTGCAAGCGCAACCGCTGTTGTATCAGAACCGCCACGGCCCAGTGTTGTGGTATCACCCATGGCGTTGATGCCCTGGAAACCTGTTACCAGAACGATGCTGCCTTCTTCCAGTTCATTTTCGATACGTTCTGTATTGATGGTACGGATTCTTGCATTGCTGTATGTATTCGTAGTTTCGATACCAACCTGAGAAGCATTCAGAGATACCGCTCTGCCGCCAATGGCGCTGATCGCCATAGCCATCAGGGCTACAGACTGCTGTTCCCCTGTAGATAAAAGCATATCCATTTCTCTGCGGCTGGGCTTATGGTTGATCTCTTTCGCTTTTGCGATCAGACCATCTGTGGTTTTGCCCTGTGCAGACAGCACAACCACCACGTCATGACCTTCCATTCTTGTTCTCATGATGCGCTTTGCAACATTGAGCACTCTTTCTGCATCTGCGACGGAACTGCCGCCGTATTTCTGCACGATCAACATTTTCCATTCCTCCTGTTATTCTGTCTCGACCAGTACACCCTGCATATCTGCTTTCAAAAGGTTCAGTTCCCAGTTATGTTCCAGTGTACCTAAATATTCGGACATTTTTCTTTCGAATTCTTCCGCCTTATCCTTTGTTACCATTGCCATCAGGGTAGAACCTGCTGACCCGGCTCAGCCGGATGTGGCCACATTTTAACGAAAGGAGCGGCTTATGTATCAGCCATTAGCAGATCTGCTTCGTCCGCAGACGCTGGATGAAGTCTATGGTCAGAGCCATATTCTCAATTATTACAACGAACTTGATGAACAGCAGAAAAACAGTCTGCTTGAACAAATTGAAAATATTGATTTTTCAATTCTTGATGCCCTTGATAAAAAAGCAGACTCTAAGAGAGGAAAAATCGAACCGATTTCTGCCGTTACAAAAGAAGATATTGCAGTAAATAAGGAAAAATACCTTGAAACAGGTATTGAAGCTATTAAAGCCGGTAAAGTTGCAGCGGTTCTCCTTGCAGGCGGACAGGGAACACGTCTTGGTTTTGATAAACCTAAGGGTATGTTCAATATCGGCGAAAATAAAGAGCTTTATATCTTTGAATGTCTTGTAAATAATCTTCTTGATGTAGTAAAAATGACTGATACATGGATTCCTTTCGTAATTATGACAAGCGAAAAGAACAACAAAGATACAGTTGAATTTTTCAAGGAGCATAATTATTTCGGCTATAACAGCGAATATGTGAGATTTTTCATTCAGGATATGGCTCCCTCCGTTGATTTCAACGGCAAAATCTATATGGAGGATAAGGACAGAATTTCTTCTTCTCCAAACGGGAATGGCGGCTGGTTCTCATCTCTTGTCCGTTCAGGAATTTTTGATGATCTTTGCGGAATGGGCGTGGAATGGCTCAATGTCTTTGCTGTTGATAATGTTCTTCAAAGAATTGCAGACCCCTGCTTCATCGGTGCTGTTATTGAAACAGGCAGCGAATCAGGAAGCAAGGTGGTTTCAAAAGCTGCTCCCGGAGAAAAAGTCGGAGTTATGTGTCTTGAGGACGGAAACCCCTCAATCGTTGAGTATTATGAGCTTACAGATGAAATGACATATCAGCGTCTTGAAAACGGACAGTTAGCTTACAGATACGGTGTAATCCTCAACTATCTTTTCCGTACAGACTGCCTTGTAGAAATCAATAAACAAAAAATGCCGGTTCATATCGTTGATAAGAAGATACCATATATGGACGAAAACGGTGAATTTATTACTCCTGAAAAGCCCAATGGATTCAAGTTCGAAACACTTATTCTTGATATGATTCATATGAACAGCACTTGCCTTCCTTATGAAGTTGAAAGAAATAACGAATTTGCTCCTGTTAAGAATAAGGAGGGTGTAGATTCTGTTGAATCAGCAAGAAAACTCCTTACTGAAAACGGTGTTGAAATCTGAGAAATGAATTTTAAACATCAACCTTTGTGCAAACTACACAAAGGTGATGTGTGGAAAATATTGAAATACACAATTTTACGAAATACACAAAATATTCTTTGACAAAATCGCTTAATTGTGATATAATATACATTAGAATTATTGTTAATAATGATATGCTCTACGGAGCAGCGAAAGGAAATGTCATGTCTAAAATTATTGCAGTTACATCAGGAAAGGGCGGTACAGGAAAGTCAACTGTATGTGCGGGACTTGGATACACCCTTGCAAAACAAGGCCACAGAACTCTTCTTATTGAGCTTGATTTTGGTTTAAGATGCCTTGATATTATGTTCGGTGTTGAAAATGATATAAAATATGATTTAGGCGATGTTCTCAACGGAAGAAAAAACGCTCTTGATGCGAGGGCAGGTATACAAAAAAACAAACAATTCAAATTATCAAATATTATATCTTAAAAACAATTCAGTCGAAGACGATAAATTACTCGTTTACGACAAAACAGATTGTTGACATCTGCCGCAGCGTTAAGAAGTATTTTGAATATATCATTATAGATACAGGAGCAGGTATCAACTCCCATGTATTTGATATTGTTCAGCAGGCTAACCTTATTCTCGTTGTATCAACTCCTGATCCTGTATGTATCAGAGATGCTTCTCTTATGTCTGATGAGTTCTACAACAGAGGCAATAAGAGCCAGCGTCTGATTATCAATAAAATAAGCAAAAAGGTTATCGGTGAGGCTCTTGTTAATAACCTCGATGAAATCATTGACAAGGTTGGAGTTCAGCTTATCGGTGTTATTCCCGATGACTTCAAAACAACAGTTGCAACAGGAAAGGGTACTCCTATTCCGACAGATTCTTCTGCATTAAAGGCTTTTGATGCAATCTCAAAGCGTCTTGGCGGTGAATTTGTTCCGCTTACTGTAAAAACATCCTGATAGGATTAAATATAATAAAGCCGCAATGCGGAGAAAGGACAGATAAATGAAAATCGCAATAATTGCTCATGATGCAAAAAAAGAACTTATGGTACAGTTCTGCAGCGCATACTGCGGAATCTTATCAAAGCATTCACTTATTGCTACAAACACCACAGGAAAGCAGGTAAGCGAGGCTACAGGTCTGCCCATTAAGCGTTATTTAAGTGGACGTGGCGGTGCAGAACAGATTCTTGCCCTTTTGTCCTGCAATGAAGTTGATGTTCTTCTGTTTTTCAGAGATCCAATTAACCCAAAGGCAAATGATCCTAATGATATGGATCTTCTCAGATTATGTGATGTTCACAGCGTTCCTGTTGCTACAAATATTGCAACAGCTGAGGCTCTCATTCTTGCTCTCGAAAGAGGCGACCTTGACTGGCGTCAGGCCGGAAATATCCCGATATAACTAAATATTCTGATATCCAACGTGATGCCGTATTTTTTACGGCATCCGTTTATTGTCCCTTATGGGACAATTTTCATGTTAAAAAGAAAGGCTGATTTTATGGCTCTCAATATTAAACGTCCAAATGGTACAGAAGATGTTGTTCCAAAGGATGTACACAAATGGCATACAATTGAAAAAATTGCAAGAGATACAGCTGAAAGCTTTGGCTTTGGCGAAATCCGTTTCCCTACCTTTGAAAATACTGACCTTTTCCTCCGTTCTGTAGGTGAAACTACTGACGTTGTACAAAAGGAAATGTATACTGTAATGGCTAAGGAGTCGAAGTTTACACTTCGTCCCGAGGGTACAGCAGGATCAATCCGTGCTATGCTCCAGAA
>CALFMA010000209.1 GCA_937880065.1 uncultured Ruminococcus sp. | reverse complement strand
ATTGGTTACTGATACAGTAGATTTCGCAACATTGTCCGGATCGTCTGAGATTCAGTTGTCGCGTGATCCCATCACGGCCGCTGTTCCGGAGCCGACCTCTGGTCTGCTCATGCTTGTCGGACTCGCGGGCCTTGCGCTTCGCCGTCGTCGTGCGTAAGCACTTCGCGTAAGCGAAACAAAGAAGCCGTCCTCATTTAAGGCCGGCTTTCTTTTTACATCCTGTATTAATGACGCACTCAAATTTCACTGCGCTGCTTCTCGATATAATTTTGCGTCTCATGGAAAATATGCACAACACGAACTTCCGAGCTTGTCTCGACAACACGGAAAATGACAAGGTAATTCCCAACAGGATATTTTCGATAACCTTTAAGGCGCAATAACGGATCAGCACACAAAGCATGAGCACTTGGCATTGACTGTAAATCAAGATAGCATTTCTCAATCTTGTCTGCTAATTCAGTAGCGGCCTGCGGATTTTCCAACTCTTGTGCAATATACCGAAGTACGTTAAAGAGGTCGGCGTTTGCGCTCGGAGATATGACAACCTTATACATTAAGCGTCGCCCTTATTTTAGATAATGATGACTACAAGAAGATGTTCTCTTTTATAAAAGAACATCGTTTCAAGAATTCTATGGAAGTGGTCTATGGTTGCAGTCATTTTTTAGGTGAGGAACTTGAAAGAGAAGTCCGCCCCTGGTATTTCTTATGTAACGCAGGAATATACGCAGCAAGCGTTATGTATAACGGAGATATAGGTGCCTGCCTTGATATTGAGCGTCGCCCCGAACTTATTCAGGGGAATATCAGAAAAGACGATTTTAAGGATGTATGGGAAAATAAGTTCGAAGTTTTCAGAAAAGATTCTCACAAATGTAAAGGCTGTAAGGAGTATAAATATTGTGGGGGAGATTCTTTTCATACATGGAACTTTGATGAAAACCGCCCCGACCTTTGTTTTAAGGGAATACTGTTTTAAAAATAAAAACTGTCGGAAAATCTTCCGACAGTTTGTTTTTTATATGTTTTCAACCTTATCAGCAAGTCCGTCAAGCCAGTCGCCGTCAAAAAGCTCGATAGCACCCTTGTCGCAAGCCTTTGCGAGAGAGGGATTCATAGGAATTTTTGAAACGGAATGGATTTCATATTCTGCTGCTAAAGCTTCAATGTTGCTTTCACCGAAAATGCTGTGTCTGCCCTTGCAGTCAGGACATTCAAAATAAGACATATTCTCAACAATTCCGATAACGGGAACATTCATCATCTTTGCCATTTTAACCGCTTTTCCTACAATCATTGAAACAAGTTCCTGAGGGGATGTAACAACGATTATTCCGTCAACGGGTAAAGACTGGAAAACAGTAAGAGGAACATCGCCCGTTCCGGGAGGCATATCAACAAACATAAAGTCAACATCGCCCCATATAGTGTCTGTCCAGAACTGTAAAACTGTCCCTGCAATAACAGGCCCTCTCCATACAACAGGGTCAGATTCATCTTCAAGAAGAAGATTTACGGACATAATATCAATACCCGTGGTGCTTCTGGGGGGGATCATACCGTTTTCGTCGCCAGTAACCTGTGTGCGAACGCCAAACGCCTTGGGAACGGAGGGACCCGTTACGTCGGCATCAAGAATTCCGACCTTATAGCCCTTGCGCTGAAGGAGAACGGCTATCATGCAGGTGACGAGAGATTTACCGACTCCGCCCTTTCCGCTGACGATGCCTACGACGTGCTTTACGTCGCTCAGAGCATTGGGAGCTTCGTGAAGATCGGCGGGCTTGCGGGATGAGCAATTAGCCGAACATGTTGAACAATTGTGGGTGCATTCTTCTGCCATTGTATATTACCTCGCTATTGAAATATAATTTTACTATATAATTATACCTCTTATATGTTAATAAATCAAGTCCGAGGTGCAAATTTCGATAAAAATTTATCACAAAGGTCTTGAAATTATTTCAAAATAGGTTATACTATTATAGGTAAAATAAGTTAATTCAACCGAAAGGACAAAATTTATGAAAGAACTCAAAAGAAACGCCGCCTTTGAAGGCGTAAAAGGCCCCGTACTAACTATCGTTATGGATGGCGTAGGCATCGCCCCCGACGGACCTACGAACGCCGTCTACCGCGCATATACCCCCACGCTTGACAAGCTTCTCGCGAAATACCCCACCGTTGCTCTTAAGGCTCACGGCACTGCCGTCGGTCTGCCCAGCGACGACGATATGGGTAACAGCGAGGTCGGAC
>CALFMA010000208.1 GCA_937880065.1 uncultured Ruminococcus sp. | reverse complement strand
AGACTTATCGCCTTCGTGAAAAATAACTTCATTTCGCTTCAGAATCAGAACAGTGTTTTCCATAATTATACTCCCGTCATACAATTAAAAATGATCATACCAGTACTCTCTGCAATAAGGAATATCATACATACTTGTAGAGAACTGAATCTGAAGATTTTGCTCCAATCTTGCCAAAATTTCATCCTCCTGGTCGTTATTTTCCACCATAGGAGGCAGCTCCTCTAACGTTTTACAAACCCGGAGATAGATATTGGTAAGATCACGCAGCTGCATGCACATCTGCTGCAGGATCTGCAGAACCTTCATAGGCTTGGTCTGGAAGAACTGCATGAAGTGTTCCGGCTTTACCACTAGAACAACGCAGTCCTTCAGGCAGACTGCGGTAGCGCTTCTGGGCATATTGTCCAGGATGCCCATTTCGCCGAAAACAGAATCTGTATACAGCTCGGTCAGCAGCTTCTGATTTTCAGTCTGATAATCAGAGTAAATACCAACACAGCCATCACAAATATCATACATGCAATCAGCTTCTTCTCCGGCACGGAAAATCACATCACCTGCACGGAAATTGATCAGCGGGAAACACTCGCTGGTCAGCGCCATCTGCCGCTTGCGAATAACGATGTGCTCTCTCTCTGCAGCCTTCTTTGCCTTCAGCTTAGCCATCAGCTTGCCGATGGAATCTCCCAGCCAACCAGATACGTTATTGACATACTCTCTTTCCCGCAGAGCTTCCTTGGTCATTTTGGCGACCAAAGACAGATCTTCGGTCAGTTCCCGGATCCGACCGGATACGTTGGACATAATGGGCTGCAGATTTTCGGGATGTTTCTTCAGATAATCTTCAAAATCCTCCTTGCCGATCTGTTCCAGCACCACATTCTCCTCTGCAGCAACAGCTGTGGCAGTTCGGGGCATAACCGCGATCATGCCGATTTCACCAAAATACTGGCCCTTTGTCAGGGTAATTAGCTTCTTTTCATTGGATGTACCATATTCAGAATAAATATCTACCGAACCTTCACAAATGCTGTACATCCAATTCTGATAAGTACCAGCCTTAACAATGACCTCACCTAAGCAAAATTCTTCCCGTACCATAAATATGCTCCTTACTATATGATGATTGGAAAATTACTCGATAGTCAGAATATCAGAAAAACCGGTGATCTCGAAGATTTCCATGATGGTTTCATTGACGTGCAGCAGCTTCATGCCACCCTTTGCTGCCATAGCCTTCTGTGCTTTCAGGATCACTCGAAGACCTGCAGATGAGATGTACTCCAGTTTTGCAAAATCCAGGACCAGCTGTTCACAGGTACCGGTGGTTTCGGAAATGACCGCTTCCAGCGCAGGTGCAGTAGTCGTGTCCAGTCTTCCGCTGACATTCAGTGTTGCTACATTTTCCTTGAACTCTTTTGTAATATTCATATTTTTCCTCCTAAGAAATCCAGCATTAATTATGACTTGAACAGTCAAACGATATGCAGTTTCTGCCTGAGCAGATGTCATACTTACACAATTTTTATTATATCTTTGAAAGGCCATCAAAAGGCTGACAAATAAATGCTTCTTTCAATTATATTCCTCAGTTGTTTCTCCTCGTACATCAAAAAAGCCCACCAAAAATGGTGGACTTTTTGACAGTGTGTCAGTTTCATCACTCCGTATAAAGACTCTGCAGCTTTGCAATGTCTTCATCCGTAAGCCCCAATTCTGCCTTCACATAGCCTGGAATATCGCCGTAATTCTCCTTGATATAGTCTATGGCATTTTGCATATATGGGGCATATACACCTCTTCCTGTTACAAGGATTTCCTCCAGCAGGGTTTCATCCTCTATGTATGCACCCAGCTGCTCGCGCATTGCGCTGATTTCCTTTTCAAAGAACACATTGGTCAGCAGGAAATCTTCCATAATGGTTTCTTCATCAACGTTCAATACACCAAGGAGCAGCATTGCCGCAACGCCAGTGCGGTCCTTGCCGTTTGTGCAATGCCACAGAACTGCACTTCCCTCAGGTGCTTCCAGCAGAACCCTGAAAAACTCGCTGAAGCCGTTTTTACCGATCTCGCCTTGAAGGAACTCAACGTACATCTGATCAGAAATCACGCCGGCTTCCAGAATTGCCATCATCCGGCTCACCGGATCTACATTGGGATCCATCAAGATATCGCTGATGGAAGCTGCACGCCCAGCCATCATTTGTTCATCCTTTCTTGTTATTTCACCGTATCTTACGGAATATGAATGATGCAGATGTTTTTCTCTGCCGCATAGTAAGTCTCCAATGTCAGATTCATCCCACCGAGCATAGCTACATAGGTATCCTCCACTCGGTTCTTGGTTTTATTATCTCCTGGAACGCTAACCATCAGTGCTTTGCGTTTGAAACGAGTGTCCATACGCAGCTCACAGTAGATTCCCTCCAGTCCGCTTTCAATCCAGTCCAGAAGAACGCCCTCTGCCATCAGGCGAACCTTCGTAACAGATTCTTTGCTAATATCGGCAACAGACAATGCATCATAAATTTCCTGAGACAGCACATCAATATTTTCCGGTATCAGAGGTAGCATATCAATGACACGAATACCGAATAATAAGTTTTTCCTGCTGCTGCCATAGGCCACATGAGTCTTGATATACCGGTCATAGAACATTGATGAACCGTTGGTCACCGCATTGAACATCATTTCCAGCACATTTCTCGCAACAACCATCATCAACAAAGCGCTGATCAGTACCCACAAAATGCTTTTGGCTCCGCTGTATTCTGTGTAAATGGTCATGAAAAAGAAGACCCAGAACGGAAGAGAAAAAACACCTATGTACATCAAAAGTGTCCGCAGGACACACTGAAAACGATTTGCTGCCAAATTGCTTCCTGTCATAAGGCGAAGTCCTGTAAGTCGGTATCCTATTGTACGGTATGCCATCAGAAAGCTATATACTGAAGCAATTCCTATAACCATAAAAAAGAACAGAGGGAACCGCATCAACGACGCTTTACTTGTCATTAGTGCCTGAAGTGAAGGTACGCAAATAATCACCAGTACCGCAGTGGCGAAAACAATAAGAAAGTCAATCGCAGCCGCGATGGCTCTTTGAACAAACGCCACTTCACTGCCCTGGACCAAGCGCTGCGATTTGCTGTCCGAAATTCTGGGCAGCAGATTTGATATAACAGGAGCTATCCTATATCCGCAGTAAGCACCCAATGTGTTAATAATCAGATCATCAATATCAAAAATCCGATATGCTCTGGGATATATGAAAAAGAGCCCTGTCAGCTGAGTCACTTCATATAATAGTGACACCAGAAAACCTGCCAGCACAGCCTTCTTCAAAGAAACATGGAAAAGTTCTTTCAGAAAATAACCAAGAGGCATGGTCAGAGCAACATTAAACAGAATAATTGCAAGATCCCGAAACAATGTTTGGCGTTCAATATCCAGAAAACTTTGGAACGGAACCAACTGAATGAATTCCGACATAGGCTTTAATTTTGCAAATGTCTCCGCTGTAGGTAACGGGAGCCATGTAACAAAGTATGCACATATAAAATACAGGCAAAAGGAATATAAATATGTACATTTCCAAACATCCACCGTTTTATCACGGACATATCCATATATCGTATATGGCAACGCAAAAATCAATGCCACAAAAGGGCCGATCTGCAGAGCGATGTAAGCCGCCTTCAATGTTACTTCCATTCAAGTATCACACTTTCTTTATTTGAAACATTTGAGACCTGATTGCATTTTGTTTTATACATGGAGCATATTAAAGCAATCAGAACATCCGATATACGGATTATTTCATGATTAACGGATTTTGGCATCCACCCTGTTGCAGGGATTTTGCTCAGAATCAAAACTGTATGTAATGTTATCTGTGGCTTTCCGAGCCAACAGAAGAGAAAGATCATTGTCGGTACATAGCGGATCCATGGATTCTCCAGAATAGCGAATCAGAACATCTGCTTCATCCATCTCCTCAGAATATTCAATAGTCACCAGAATTTCAAAGTCGTTCTTCATTTGAGGCAGGATGATCTGGACACACATTTCTTCGATATAGGATTGAAGATTGTAAATTGTACGCTGAGATACCCTGTGCTTTCTTCCGAATTCTTCGATTTGTGTATTTAATCCGATGAAGTCAAAGTCTCTGGATGTGATGGAATACTCCAAAACCTTCAAATGACGAATAAACTGACGGGTACGCTCCTTCTGTGGGGCATCAAAAATCTGCTCAGGGGAACCATCTTCATAGATGCCTCCCTGATCCATATAGAATACGCGGTTGCAGACCTCACGGGCAAACTTCATTTCGTGTGTAACGATTATCATAGTTGTTCCCTGTTTTGCCAGGTCCCTGATAACTGCCTGTACTTCCCCTATCATCG
>CALFMA010000207.1 GCA_937880065.1 uncultured Ruminococcus sp. | reverse complement strand
CGCTGGTGCAGCGCTGCGGCGGTTATATCACAGGATCACCCCTGCGTGTGCAGGGAAAAGGTTTTTTAGCTTGCGTGACCGACCACTGTTATAGGATCACCCCTGCGTGTGCAGGGAAAAGACTAAAAGATCCTCGAAAAACAGCCAAACGGCATCAACAAAATCCTATAATTCATTTAGTTTGCTTAAAATTTCGTTTATAATTTTACATTTTTCGCATACATTTTCGTCATCAAAAAATGCCAACCCGAAATATTCAACAAGAGTGTTATAAGTAATACACTCTAAATTTTTTAATTTTCTCTCTGCTATAAAACACAAATCCCTGTACTTAAACTCAGAAAAATCATAACCATTTTGAGAAAAATAATTCTCACATATATCAATGCTGTTATCATCACTGCATATATATACTGTTTTTAATCCGATAAAATCTATCAGATTATTAAGCCGATTTTTTACAAGTTCTTTGTTGTAACTCTGAATTTCACTAAAATCAATTTTAAATTCCTCAGTAAACGCATTTGATATATAACTATGAACAGCAATTGAAGAAATATACGGTTCACCATTTTTATTTTCCAATGTATTAAATGCCATAACCATGTAAGTATCAGATGGGACAAATCGCCGACGCTTTTGTCCCATTCTTCTTTTTGCAGCATTACTGAACCCGCTTTGAAGCTTAGATTCATCGCTATAGCTGACAGCAAGAGGACGTTTCATCAGCTTTACTCCATCAAGGTCTATTGGCTTCCATGTTGTATTATGTACGTAAAAATCCATATGCTGTTCGTTATTAGTCGAAAAAACCATTGTTGCTTGTCCATCACCGATATTATCGCATATTCGTTTCCATAAGGCATCTCTTACTCTTGCACTAACCTGCCCGACATATACTCCTGTATTTATTTCAAGAAGCCATTTAGAAAGGTCACCTCTAAGCTTCGGCGGACATTTTGTCATACTTACAACTATCACTTGAAATCTCCGCCTTTGCCGTAAGATTTACCATACTCTACAATATCCTCACGATTATCCCACAAAGCAATCTTCGTTTCGGAATTACCGCTGTCATCAAGCAGATATTTTATATCCTTTACCATACGTTCAAGTATACGGGTCTTTACAAATATATCCCTTACCTGTCGTCTAACAACATTCGGCAGATCAGGAACATTTTCCCCTGCAAGCTGAAATGCAAGCGGAATTGTTATTTCCGCCTTGTACAAGTCAGCAATATCGTACGCAAAGGAAAATTCATGACCTACATGTATAAATCCAAGTCCTGCCGAACATCCAAGAGCTGTTATTACCGCCGTTGCAAGACCATAAAGACAGACATTTCCTGCAGAAAGTGCCTGATTGACAGGACTTCCGCTTGAAAAATCCTCAGTATCGTATTCTCTGCCGTACCATTCAACATTATTCAGCTTTGCCTGTTCACGATAGATTTTACGCATTCTTGCACCTTCTCGTCCACGAAGCTGCTGTAAAGTCAACCCTGTTACGTCTTCATCAGCAAAACGCATTTCATACATTTTGCGAACTACATCAAGATGTGAACGGGTATTCGAAACAAGTTTTGCCTGTTTTGCAAGCAATGATGTATGAGAATTCAATGCCCGACCGTGGGCATAATAACGAACACCATGCTCCCCTACCCAGATTCCACTTATCCCCGTGTCACCTATCAGTTCCATTGCACGATGAGAAATTTCTGTCCCCGGACCAAGAAGCAGAACAGTTATGGCAGCAGCCGGAATATGTATAACACCTTCCATATCCTTAACTGTTACAGCACCATCCTCACGGCTTATCTTGCAATGTTCAAGGTATATGAAAGTCATTCTATCACTTATTGTCGGCAATTCATTAAGAACAGGCTTTTCCATTCCATTTTGTATGCTCATCATCTTATTCCTGCAATTGTAAGCAGTCCCATGCCAAAGGCTTTTTCTCTGCCAATGCCTTCGGTAAGTGCTTTTCTGAATAAGTCTGCATCCGTTACAGTAAGACTGCCCTCATAAGTTACTGCTAACATCCTCACTTTATTTTTCTCAGCCTTGTTCTTTCTGAAAATATACCATTGAGAACCTGTAACAAGCCATTCACCCTCAGAAAGTGTAAATCCATATTTCTGAGATTGTTTTAAAAGCAATTCTTCCTGATGTGTTGTTGTTATATGAGCAAGTACCTTTCCCCTGCCCTCAGATTTAGTGCATTTCTGTACTGTAGGATTTGCACGGAGTCTGAACTGCCATTTGCTGCCTGTTGTTACTCTTTCAAGAAGACTATCATAGCATTTCGATTCATAAATATTACAACCGGCAAATTGATTTGCCACATCGGAAAAATCAAGCTGAGAATGACTTAATATTAACAGATACTTTTCACCGCCAAGGGTATCAATTCTCCATAATTTTCGTGTTCTTTCATATTTTTCACATTTTTCGCAGTTTTCAATTGCTCCATGAATAAGATTAGGTGCAGCAAGTGATTTGATTGTTTCACGTAAAGTTGTGTTCAATTTTATTCTTGATAAATACATTCTGCACCTCACAATTCTGCCATTGGGTCATGTTCTGTTATTACTGTTTCATTATCCGATTTCATATAGAATATTTCTTCTTTCTTTTTTCGATAACTATGTTTTCTGTGAAGTTGAGAGAATGACACAGGAACATCCTGAACTATACTTCCGTCAGTATACGATTCATAAACTATGCGGCAATAATCTTCGTTTATATTCACATAATTATTTGCATTTTTTAACGTATCAACAAGTTCAGTTTCTTCAATTCCCAGAAATACAGGCAACGTGGGAGGGCATGAACGTCTGCCAAGAAATAAGGGATATATTGGATTTTTTACAGCTTTTTCTATCTCCTGAAGTAATTCTGTGTCATCGGTTTCCAATGCAGCTATAAAAACAGCATCTGAAAGATAATATCTTTCGGTCAGATGACTGTCATCGAGCTTATCATTCTTCATCTGACGAACCATATGAAAATCCTTTATAAGCTTTCCCTCTCTGCAAACACTTACACCAAACCGAAGCTTTGCAAGTCTTTCAAGTCCTGTATCATCACAGCGTTTTATTCCCATTGCCGCCGCAATCATTCCAATAACACCGCTTTTGGTTGGTTCACGCTCAGTAGTACGTATATTGAATTTTGAACTGCTGCCCCACGCCTGCAAAGGAGCAGCAAGCCGCAGTAAAAGCGTAGCCATTTTTACCGTGTTTCTTTACATAGTACATAGCTTCGTCTGCTTTGCGCAGATACTCTTCCAAACTGTAGTTTTCTTCCGGATCAAGCCCAGGATGAGC
>CALFMA010000206.1 GCA_937880065.1 uncultured Ruminococcus sp. | reverse complement strand
TGTGGCTTATCTTCACAGGCGATGCAGCGGCGGCATTGAAAGCCGCAATTTCTGTCCTCGTTATCTCCTGCCCTTGCTCGCTGGGACTTGCAACTCCTACGGCAATTATGGTTGGCACGGGAATGGGTGCAAAAAACGGCATACTCATAAAATCTGCCGAAAGCCTTGAAACTGCCCATAAAATCACGGCGGCAGTTCTTGACAAAACAGGCACTTGCACAGAGGGAAAGCCGAAAATTCGGGAAATTTTCACCATAGGCATCACAGAAAATCAGCTTATGACATATGTGGGGGCAATTGAAGCTAATTCGTCACATCCCCTTGCGAAGTCGATTATCACCTACTGCAAGGATAAAAAAATCGACATTCGCCAATGTGATGACTATAAAGAAACTGAGGGCGGCGGATTGTCGGGAATTGTGGATAACAAAAAAATCCTCATCGGCAATAAGCGGCTTATGGAACTGAATAAAATCGACATTTCACAGCTTTTGTCAAATGCTGAAAAATCCGCAGAAAACGGCGGTATTCCGCTGTTTGCAGCGATTGACGGAAAGGCTGCGGGAGTTATTTCAGCGGCGGATTCCGTAAAATCCACCTCGAAAGAGGCTGTGGAAATGTTCAGAAATCTCGGCATAAAAACAATTATGCTCACAGGTGACAACTCACGGACTGCACAGGCAATATGCGGCGAACTTGGCATTGACGAGTTCTATGCGGAACTGCTCCCTGCGGACAAAACCGCAGTAATACGTGATTTGCAGGAGTCCGGGCAATGCGTTGCAATGATTGGCGACGGAGTGAATGACGCTCCTGCGTTGGCGGCGGCTGATGTGGGAATTGCAGTTGGCGGAGGCCAGGATATTGCCATAGAATCGGCAGATATCGTGCTTATGCAGGACGATATCCGTGACGGTGCGGAGTCAATCCGCCTCAGCCGTGCAACTATGCGGAATATCAGGCAGAATCTGTTCTGGGCGTTGATTTACAACAGCCTTGGAATTCCCCTTGCGGCTGGGCTTTTCTACCCCATTTTCCATTGGCAGATGAACCCGATGTTCGGTGCGGCGGCTATGTCACTCAGTTCATTCTGCGTTGTCACAAATGCCCTGCGGCTCAATCTTTTCAAGACGGTAAAGAGTAAGGAGAAAGCTCCCGAAAATGACCATATATCTACAAAAACGGAGGTTAATACAATGAAAAAAACAATCTATATCGACGGTATGATGTGCAACCATTGCACAGGCACAGTTTCCAAGCTTTTAAACGCAATTGAGGGCGTTTCTGCGGAAGTTTCCCTTGAAAATAAGTGTGCCTATGTTGAAATTTCGGGAGATGTTTCCGATGAACTGCTCATTAAAACCATAACTGACGCTGATTTTGTTGTCAAGGGTATTGAATAATTTAACTTCAAGAGGTAATGTATGCCTATAATTGAAATAAAAGATTTAACAGCAGAAGAACTTATTCCATACGTTTCAAGCAATGAAATTCAGCTGAAACGCTATTTTGAGCCTGATTTAGGCATTTTTATTGCCGAAAGTCCAAAGGTTATAGAACGTGCCTTGCAAACAGGTTATCAGCCTATCTCTTTTCTGGTAGCCAAAGAGGATCTAGACAA
>CALFMA010000205.1 GCA_937880065.1 uncultured Ruminococcus sp. | reverse complement strand
TGTCATCCATTGAAAGATTTGCGATACCGTCACCTGTGAATTCAAGTGAACGATAGAGTGCACCGTCAACACCGATTTTGCCGATAAGGTGAAGAATCAAATCCTTACCACTAACCCATTTGTTGAATTTACCGGTAACATTAACCTTGATTGCAGATGGAACCTTGAACCAAGCCATACCTGAAATCATACCTGCAGCCATATCAGTTGAGCCGACACCTGTGGAGAATGCACCTACAGCACCATATGTACAGGTGTGGGAGTCAGCACCGATAACACAGAAACCAGCGGAAACAAGACCTTTTTCGGGTAGGAGAGCGTGTTCAATACCCATTTCGCCTACATCGTAGAAGTGAGTTACATCGTTAGCACCGCAGAATTCACGGCACATTTTACATTGCTCCGCCGCTTTTATGTCCTTATTTGGAGCGAAGTGGTCCATTACCATTGTGACCTTATCTTTGTCAAAAACTCCGTCCTTATTCAGCTTTGCGAATTCCTTGATAGCTACAGGGGAAGTAATATCGTTGCCGAGAACTAAGTCAAGATTGGCAAGGATAAGCTGTCCTGTTTCAACGCTGTCAAGTCCAGCGTGAGCCGCAAGTATTTTCTGTGTCATTGTCATTCCCATTGTAAAAACCTCTTTTCTTGGGGAATAGGTTGTGTTTATATAACACGTTTTACATCGGACACGGCACGCCGTGTCCCTACAAATGGCTGTTTTATGTTGTTTTTGTAGGGGCGGATAATATTCGCCTGCAATTTCGGAACGAAATCAAATATTTTCGTTAATATATTGAATAACTTCTGGATTTTCTGTCAGATACGGTGTTAATTCTGTAATATGTTCTTTCGCCATTTTCAGAAAATTAATGTTTGCAGGCTTATGTTTAAGCACATTTGCAATAATTTCATAACGTAGATCTTCGGGCATATACAACTTATCAAAATCGCCATTGATGAGGAGTTTTAATAAATCTTCAACCAATGTGTTGTGAACGGCTATGGTTAGATTACAGATTTCATCTTCATCTATATCATAGTCTTCGGCAATTTCGCTCCAGTCGTATTCATCAATAATATCTTCTAAAGTAAAAACCTCGCCATATATTGTGATTTCTTCCAAATTATCACAAAAGTCAAGCATATCACTTTCAATATTGGTGATACCATTTGGCAGAGTTATATCAAATAAATTTGTACAATCACGAAAAGCCTTTTCCTCAATAGTTTTAAGACTGTTTGGAAGATTGACAGATACCAGGCTTTTGCATCCGAAAAAAGCAAATCTCCCTATGCTTACCACGCTTTCCGATAAATCAATGCTACGCAGATTTTCATTATTCTCGAATGCCTCACTACCGATTTTGATAACACCGTCAGGAACAATAACTTCGTCATCTTCGCCATGATATTTTATCAATATTCCATTGTCAATTTCAAAAACATTATTCATAACAAATTTCTCCTGTTTTATATATCGGGCGAATAATATTCGCCCGCAATTTCGGAATATATTTTATAAACGGTCTGAATTTCTTTGAAGATAATTATTGATTGTATCATCTTCCTCAAAACCCGAAACTTGTTCATACATACTGTCAATATTCCAGCACATTAAATCCTTGATTGAGGGGATATTCATAACCTCTCCCTCATCGCCGTAGCGGAGATAATTACCGGTTGCTTTTTCCATAAGAAGATATTCACCGCCGCCTGTTGAGCCTAACACTATATATTTATCGCTGTCGCCTTCTTCTATCCAGTCGCAGTAACCTTCGTGATAGCGTTCTTTAATATCTTCCAGATTCCACATCTGCATATATGCCATTAAACTGTCAAAGCCGCCAATCAGCTGATAAAATTCTTTAAGTTCATCAGGCAATGATACTCCTGTACTTTGTTCAAATGAATTGATTGTTTCTATATTTTCGGGTTCATATAAATCAATATCAATGTCATCGGAGTATTTATCGGCTAAAAGCTTTATAATTTCAATTTCTTCTTTTAAACTGTGTCCAATTTGATTCATTATAATTCACCTTTTTGCTTATATCTTATATGGCACGTTATGTATGTAAATTCAATAATTCTGTAGGCGGACTGCCAAAGGCAGCCCCTACAAAGCTAAAGTCTAACAGCTAATAGCTAAAAGCTCAACAATTATTTATTAATTATCGCACCCTTATCAGCAGAGGAAACCTGCTGTGCATAGCGTTTGAGGTAGCCTGTGATATTTTCTTTTCTGAGAATAGGCATAGTCTTTTTACGCTCTGCCAGTTCTTCATCGGAGATTTCGAGATTAATTGAGTAGTTGGGAATGTCGATAGAAATAATATCGCCGTCCTTTACATAAGCGATAGTACCGCCGTTTACAGCTTCGGGAGATACGTGACCGATAGCCGCACCACGGGTAGCACCGCTGAAACGTCCGTCTGTGATAAGAGCAACAGATGAACCAAGACCTGCTCCCTGAATAGCGGATGTAGGTGAGAGCATTTCACGCATACCGGGACCGCCTGCAGGGCCTTCGTAGCGGATAACAACAACATCGCCTGCCTTGATACCGCCCTCGTAGATAACCTTTATAGCTTCTTCCTCGCTGTTGAATACACGTGCAGTACCCTTGTGTGAAAGCATTTCGGGAGCAACAGCGCTTCTCTTTACAACACAGCCGTCGGGAGCAAGATTGCCACGGAGAACAGCAATTCCGCCTGTTTCACTGTAGGGATTGTCAATGGGGCGGATAGTTTCTGTATCCTTATTGATACAGCCTGAGATATTCTCGCCTACAGTCTTTCCTGTAACTGTCATACAGTCGAGATTGAGGAGATTTTTCTTTGAAAGCTCATTGAGAACTGCATAAACACCGCCAGCCTCGTTCAAATCCTCCATATAGGTATGACCTGCGGGGGCAAGGTGGCAGAGATTGGGAGTTCTTGCACTTATTTCATTGGCAATGTCGAGATTGATATTTACACCGCACTCATTAGCGATAGCAGGGAGGTGGAGCATACTGTTAGTTGAACAGCCAAGTGCCATATCAGCAGTAAGAGCGTTAATGAAAGCCTTTTCTGTCATGATGTCAAGTGGGCGGATATTCTGTCTGTAAAGCTCCATAACCTGCATACCTGCCATTTTAGCAAGCTTGATTCTGTCGGAGTAAACAGCAGGAATTGTGCCGTTGCCCTTTAATCCCATACCGAGAACTTCTGTAAGACAGTTCATAGAGTTTGCGGTATACATACCCGAGCATGAACCGCAGGTGGGGCAAGCGCTGTTTTCGTATTCTTCAACATCTTCAACTGACATTTTGCCTGCTGTGTATGAGCCTACAGCTTCAAACATAGAGGAAAGGGACGTCTTTTTGCCCTTTACGTGACCTGCAAGCATAGGGCCGCCGCTTACGAAAATAGTTGGGATATTAAGACGAGCCGCAGCCATAAGAAGTCCAGGAACATTCTTGTCGCAGTTGGGAACCATAACAAGAGCGTCAAAGTGATGTGCAAGAGCCATACATTCAGTAGAATCGGCAATAAGGTCACGGGTTACAAGGGAGTATTTCATACCCTGATGTCCCATAGCGATACCGTCACAAACAGCAATTGCAGGGAATACAACAGGAGTACCGCCGCCCATAGCTACGCCAAGCTTTACAGCCTCAACGATTTTGTCGATATTCATATGCCCCGGCACAATTTCGTTATAGGAAGAAACGATACCAACGAGGGGGCGTTTCATTTCCTCTTTTGTCATTCCAAGAGCGTTGAAAAGTGAACGCTGTGGAGCTTTTTCTACACCATTACAGAAAAAATTTTCATTCATAGTTTCTTTTTCACCTCATTAATTCATAGTGTTTTCGGAATAAGATAAAGCGATTTCATCAAGAGCCGCTTTAAGCTTATTTTCAAGGGGAGTTCCCTCAATATCGGGAAGATAATCAACGCTGAGCATTTCAAGCTCTCTTGCAGTATTACTTCTGAAACCGTAAGCATAATATTTACGGTTGTAAGCTTTGAAACTGCATCTGAAAGCGAAATATTCGCTGTCACATTCCTCATAGTTTTCATCGGGGAGAGTGCCGTTTTCCTCATATTCTTCAACAGCACAATAAATATCGTCATTCGGACCAATGCCGATTATAGGCAATAGTTCGTTATATCCCGTGTAATCATCGTCATTGAAAGGTTCATACTGAAAAGACGGCATAACTTCACAATGGCTGTTGAATTCAATAAAATCTCCCGAAATCATAAAGGAGTATTCTTTATCTCCGAATTCATCTTTATGGAGAAAAGGGGATTTCGGCGGTGTATTGCCCGATTCAACAATTTCCTGCGGTGTTTTTAATGTGGGAGCAGGCTTTTTTGTTGTATTCTGTGGATTTGAAGCGGTTTTTGTTTCCGTTGGCTTGCTGTTTAAAGCAGTATCTGTAATCTTTTTTAAAATGTCAAGAAATCCCATATATAACTCCTGTAATTTTATGATTTGATAAATATAGGGACACGGCACAACCGCGTCCCTACAGAATGTGTTTGTGCTTTTTCGCACAAGATTTGTGCGGTATTGCATTAATTCTTAATTCTTCATTCTTAATTCTTAATTATTAATGAATTTGTCTTCTTCGTTATTCCAGCTGTAGAGTTTTCTGATTTCCTCACCAACCTGCTCAGAGGGATGCTCGGCAGCAAGCTTTCTCATAGCCTTGAAGTGAACCTGCTTACCTGCGTCGGACATATCGAGGAGGAATTCCTTAGCAAATGAACCGTCCTGAATATCGGAGAGAATCTTCTTCATAGACTTCTTTGTTTCCTCTGTGATAATCTTAGGACCTGTGATGTAATCGCCGTACTCAGCTGTATTGGAGATAGAATATCTCATACCTGCAAAACCACTCTGATAGATAAGGTCAACGATGAGCTTCATCTCGTGGATACACTCAAAGTAAGCATTTCTTGGGTCATAGCCAGCCTCAACGAGTGTTTCATAGCCTGCCTGCATAAGAGCACATACACCGCCGCAGAGAACAGCCTGCTCACCGAAAAGGTCAGTTTCTGTTTCTGTTCTGAATGTAGTTTCAAGAACGCCTGCACGAGCACCGCCGATAGCAAGACCGTAAGCAAGAGCGATTTCCTTAGCCTTGCCTGTAGCGTCCTGATGAACAGCAACAAGTGAGGGAACACCCTTGCCAGCCTGATACTCGGAACGAACTGTGTGTCCTGGTCCCTTAGGAGCAATCATTGTAACGTCAACGTCAGCAGGGGGAACGATGCAGCCGAAGTGGATATTGAAACCGTGAGCAAACATAAGCATATTGCCAGCCTCAAGGTTAGGCTTAATGTCGTTCTCGTAGAGAGCAGCCTGCTTTTCGTCGTTAATGAGAATCATAATGATGTCAGCCTGCTTAGCAGCCTCAGCAGCTGTGAAAACTTCAAAGCCCTGCTTTACAGCCTTATCCCATGACTTTGAACCCTCGTAAAGACCGATGATAACTCTGCCCTTATCGCCGAGGGATTCCTTAGCATTGAGAGCGTGAGCGTGTCCCTGTGAGCCGTAGCCGATTACAGCAATTGTCTTGCCGTAGAGAAGTGATAAATCGCAGTCCTGTTCGTAAAAAACCTTTGCAGTATTTTCCATGATGAAAAATCTCCTTTAAAATAATATTTAAGCTGTTAGCCGTCAGCCGTTAGCTTTTAGCTGTCAGTATAATTACAGAACGAAAGCTAAAGGCTAAAAGCTGAAAGCTAATGGCTATTTAACTGTTTTAATATGTAAGCCGTTTCTTTTAGCTGTCAGTATAATTACAGAACGAAAGCTAATGGCTTGTAATCAGGCGAATATTATCCGCCCGAAATTTCGGAACAAAATTAAAAATTATCTTTCAGTCGTAAGGCAATTATCGCCTCTTTCAATTGCAACAATACCTGTACGGCACATTTCCATAATGCCATAGGGTTTCATAAGGTCGATAAATGCGTTGATTTTTGAAGTTTCGCCTGTCAGCTCGCATACAAGAGCCGTTGGTGAATAGTCAACAATTTTTGAACGGAAAATCTCAACGGCAGTCATAATATCCTGTCTTGTTTGGGGAGTATTCCTTACCTTTATGAGAAGCAGTTCACGGATAACTGTTTCGTGAGGGTCAAGAACCTCCACTTCCTTTACATCGTGAAGCTTTTCAAGCTGTTTTATGATTTTATCCTTGATGTCCTCATCTCCGTGGAAAACAACGGTAATACGTGAAAATTCAGCAGATTCTGTTTCGCCTACGGTAAGGCAGTCGATATTGAAGCCACGGCGTGTAAACATTCCCGATACACGGCTAAGCACACCGCTTATATTTGAAACAATCGCACCGATAACATACTGATTCATACAATCCACCTCACTTTATTTCCGTGATAATATCGTCAATTGAGCCGCCTGGGGGGAGCATGGGGAGTACAAACTCGTTGCAGTCCACAGCACAGTCAATGAGATATGGGCGATTTTCGGAGAATGCCTCAGCAGCAGCCTTTTCCAGTTCCTCAGCGGTAAATGCCCTTGCAGCCTTTATGCCGAAAGCCTCAGCAAGCTTTACAAAATCTGTGGGGCGGTTGAGGGTTGTATTTGAGTAGTGCTTGTTGAAGAAAAGCGTCTGCCATTGGCGAACCATACCGAGAACGCCGTTATTCATAATAACGATAACAAGAGGGCTGTTCTGAACTGCGGCAGTTGCAAGCTCGTTGAGATTCATGCCGAAGCTGCCGTCACCAGTGAAAAGGATTG
>CALFMA010000204.1 GCA_937880065.1 uncultured Ruminococcus sp. | reverse complement strand
GTGGTCAGAGTACCGGTTTTGTCCAGTACCACAGTATCCACCCGATGCAGATTTTCCAGAGCCTCCGCATTTTTGAACAGCACGCCCAAGGATGCGCCCTTTCCCGTGCCAACCATAATTGCCGTGGGAGTTGCAAGTCCCAGCGAGCAGGGGCAGGAAATAACGAGAACGGAAATTGCGGCTTTTAATGCCGCCGCTGTATCTCCTGTGAAGATAAGCCACAAAATTGCCGATATAATGGCAATTCCTATAACTACGGGAACGAAAATTCCGCTGATTTTATCCGCAAGCCGAGCAATGGGAGCTTTTGAGGCGGCGGCTTCCTCAACGAGGGCTATGATTTTCGAAAGTGTGGAATCCTTTTCCTGACGGTCACATCGGCATTTCACAAATCCGCCTGTTGAAACCGTGGCACTCATAAGAGTATCTCCTATATTTTTTACAACCGGTATACTTTCGCCTGTGAAAGCCGATTGGTCAACGGAGCAGCTACCCTCAATTACCGTGCAGTCGCAGGGAACTGCTCCCCCTGCTCTTATAATTATAACATCTCCCACAGCTATTTCCGAAGCCGAAATTTCCGTTTCAACTCCCTCACGTATAACCGTTGCCGTTTTGGGTGCAAGGTCAATAAGTGCCGAAACTGCGTCAGATGTTCTGCCTTTGCTTTTAGTTTCAAGATATTTTCCAACGGTGATAAGAGTTAAAATCATACCGCAGGATTCATAGTAGAGATTCATCATATAGCCGTGAGCCGCTGATATATCCCCATGTCCCATATGATATGCAATCATATACGTTCCGTATAAGCTGTACACGAATGCCGCAGTTGAACCGAGAGCAATAAGGCTGTCCATATTTGGTGAACGATTGATGAGATTTTTATATCCGTTGCGGAAAAAATGAAAATTCAGTGCTATAATTGGAATTGTCAGAAGAAGTTGAGTCAGAGTGAAAATCATCATATTTTCAGTTCCGTCAAGTATCTTCGGAATCGGCAAGCCGAACATATGCCCCATACAGAGATAAAACAGGGGAATCATAAAGCAAAGGGAGAGAATCAGCCGCTTTTTCATTCCTTTGAGATTGCCGTCAGAGGCGGATTTCTCCGATTTTTTACCCGTTTCCGATGCTCCGTAGCCTGCTTTTACTACCGCATCTATGATTTTATCGGCGGTTACGAGGGATTCGTCAAATTCCACCTGCATATAATTCCGCAGAAGATTGACATTTACCGCAGAAACGCCCTCCAAGGCATTTACCGCCTTTTCCACGTGAGCTTGACAGGCTGAACAGGTCATACCCGTCACATCGAATTTAGTTTTTTTCATAGAATCACTCATTTCATATACTCTATTATAATTATACATTAATAAAAAATGTTTGTCAAGTATAACTAAAGGGCATCTCTGAATTTTGCAGAGTGAAAAATTTTCTTTTTGTGTTGCAAAATCTGAAAAAATGTAGTATAATATATGCGGAAAGAAAGGCGAGGTGAGAAAATGGCTCAAAAAAAGAGTTTTTGCAAAATAATTCTCGCCGCCTCACCCTGCTTTTCTGAGGATGCAGACACGCTCATTGCCTCTCTCCCCTTCGGTGAGGGCGAAAAGCTACGCCTGTCTGCAATAAAAAATCAAGAGTACAAAAACAACTCGCTCTCCTCTCTTCTCTGCCTTTACGAGCTTTTGGAACTTTCGGGCGCGGCGCAGGACGATATTTCTATCTGCCGCACACCCAAGGGCAAGCCGTATTTTGCTTCGTCAGAGCTATTCTTCAGCATTTCTCACGCTGAGGACACGGTTGCTGTCGCTCTCTCGGACGCGCCTGTCGGCATAGACCTTGAGTTTGTTGACGAGCGTCGGGATATCCTCTCGCTCTCGCGGCGTTTTTTTGCCCCTGACGAGCATAAGGCAATATCCGAGAGCAACTCTCCCACAGAAGATTTCTTCGCCCTCTGGACAAAAAAAGAGGCACTTGCGAAGATAACGGGCGAGGGGCTTACGGCGATCTGCCGTGCGGACGGGCTTGATAAGCGCTATGATTTTTCTCTCTTTTCGCTGAAGGATAACGGCAGGCACGCGTATATTTCGGTTTGTCGAGAGAGTGGCGACTATATGCCGAGTGTAAGCGAGGATTT
>CALFMA010000203.1 GCA_937880065.1 uncultured Ruminococcus sp. | reverse complement strand
GTGTTAGATTTGTTAAAATAATAATATCTAAAATTATATAAATTTTATATGGAGGTTAAATTATGAATTTAAAACGTATTGCCACAGGACTTATTGCAGGTGCGGTAATCAGCGGTTCAACAGGTGTTTATCCCTATGCTGCAATGAATTATGCAGCTGCGGCTGAAACAGCTGATAAGGCTGAAACAGAGGAAAAGGAAGAAGCATTGACAGCGGAAAGCTTTCTTGCAGGCGGATATGACGGCAAAAATGCGACTATTTATAGCGACGGTTCAAAGACATTCAATATGAACGGCAGAACATATAGTAATGGTGTAGTTTTTTCAGGTCAGTATTCATATCAGGCAAGTACAGCTACAATCAGCTATAATACAGAAGATATCAGCTCACTTTCATGGGTATGGGGGCACCTTGACAATACATCTATGACAGGTGCAACTGTATCAATTTATTATGATGATGTACTTATGGATAAATATACACTTTCTTCAGATATGTTACAGCAGGAATATTCTGTTGATGTTTCAGAAGTTTCCGTATTGAAAATAAGTGTTGCATTTGACAGAGACGCTAAATATGCTATGGCAGATGTAACGGTTGACAATTTAAAGCCTGCAACATCTCCTATAGTGCCGGATTATAAATCAGTTGCAAGCTTTACAGGAAGCAGTTATAATTACAGAAATTACAGTACTTTTTCAGCTGTAAGTGACCTCGAAGCAAGCAGAATTAATGGAAGATATTATTATCAGGGTATTATTTTCAACGGTCAGTATTCATATCAGACAAGTCAGGCTGTTGCTAATTTCAATACAGAGAATGTGAACAGCATTTCCTGCTTATGGGGACACATTGACAATACATCAATGACTAACGCAACAGTTTCCGTATATCACGATAATGTTCTTACTGATAAGTTTGCTCTTTCCTCAACAATGCCTATTACACCGTATACTGTAGATGTATCAGCAACTGCTGAATTAAGATTTGTTATAGATTTTGATAGAGACGCTAAATTTGCAATGACTGATATAACAATAGATAGTGTTAAAACTGCTAAAACAGGTAAAGCACCCACATATAAAACCCCCGAAATGTTTATTGACGACGGATACAACAAAGTGAATATATCATCATTTTCAGCTGTAAGCGACCTCGAAGCAAAGAAAATTAACGGAAGATATTACTATCAGGGATTGGTTTTCAATGGTCAGTATTCGTATCAGGCTTCGTCATCGGTAATTGATTTCAATGTAGAGAATATCGATTCAATTTCTGGAACTTTAGGTCACGTCGATAATACAAACTGGACAAATGCTGTATTGTCAGTGTATAAGGACGGTGTTCTTACAGAGAAAAAGGAACTTGGATGGCATATGCTTCCTGAAATAGTAACTTTTGATACAAAGGACTGTACAAATCTCCGCCTTGTTGTTGAACATGAAAGGGATGCACAGTTTGCATTTGCAGAAATAAGCGTAAATGAAACAAAAGCAAAGAAATCCTATACTGTTCCCGAATATAAAGACAGCAAGGCATTTGTTTCCTCGGGATTTGACATTTATGAAGCAAATTATTTTGAATTTGTAAGCGAGCTTGACGCATATTCTGTAAATGGCGAAAAATGTTACAGCGGAATTGCATTCAACGGTAAATATTCTTATCAGGATTCTATGTCCTATATGACATTCAATACAGAAAACGTAAATACAATTATCTGGACATGGGGACATAAGGATGAAAGTCCTTTAAAGGATGCAAGAGCAGAAATATATGTTGATAATGTATTAGTTGAAAAACTTGCACTCACATCGGGAATGGTGCCTGCAAAGCAGATTATTGATGTTTCAAAGGCTTCAAAAATACGTGTGATTGTATACAACGACAGAGATGCTACTTATATTTTAAAGGACATCGAATTATCCGACGAAATAGTAGAAGTAAAAATTCCTCTCGGCGACGTTGACAGCGACGGCTCTGTAAACTCCGTAGACGCATCACTTGTACTTGCTGAATATGCGGCAATTTCCACAAACGGAACTCTTGCATTTGATGACAAGGCGAAAAAGGCAGCCGATGTAAACAAGGACGGCAAAATTGACTCCACAGACGCTTCGTCAATTCTTGAATTCTACGCTTATACATCAATTGGCGGAACTGAAA
>CALFMA010000202.1 GCA_937880065.1 uncultured Ruminococcus sp. | reverse complement strand
CCTCCCTTGGAGTGCGACAGCACGCCTTCGGAAGGTTTCCTTGCAGCTGTCATACTATCTGTTTTTTCTTTAATCAAACGAGTTTTTAGAGATGCCCTAAAGACGAAAATGGGAATACCAAGTTGAAATTTGATATTTTACACCGTACAGTTGACGGGAATGGAGCCGTTCCGTTGCCACTAGACGATGAATCTGACGGAACGAAGAAGATGTTCTCCCTGTTTGGTTATCTGGAATCACTAAGGTCTTCCGGAAGCGTTATCGTTATAGATGAGCTGAATGCCAAGCTTCATCCTCTACTTGTGCGACATCTGCTTACCATGTTTATTGATAAGACAAAGAATCTAACTCATGCCCAACTCATATTTACCTGTCATGACGCATGGCTGATGAAGGCAAGGATACTTCGCAGAGATGAGATATGGTTTACAGAGAAAGATAATTGTGGACTTTCCAACCTATATTCTCTTGCAGACTTTGTTGATGAAGATGGTTACAAAATTCGTAAGGATGCTGATTATGAGAAGAATTATCTTCTTGGCAAGTATGGAGCTATTCCTGTGCTTGAATCTTTAGATATGTTTGCAGAGAGAGAATACGAGGAGTATGACGGAAATGAGTAAAAAAGAAAGGACAGGTATAAAGTGATCCTGTATAATAAAACTTGACACAAACCGTTCGAACAAAGTATAATAAAATAAAAGGAGAGTGTCAAGAAATGAGACCTATGGAAAAGTCTATGTTTCGGCAATATTTGATTGTTTTGATCTCATGCCATTAGGTCTTGCCATTGAAGATAATATAAGAGCTGCACTTTGTTGCCATACTCTTGAAAATGCAAAAATATCTTACACTGATATAGCCGGTTGTATAATCCATTCAGATAGAGGCAGCCAGTATACAAGCGCAGAATATCGTGAAAAGCTGCATAAATATGGTATAATCCAGAGTATGAACAGTGCTGGAAGAAGATACCATAACAATGCTCGCTGTGAAAGTATGTGGGCAAGAATGAAAGAAGAAGTGTTTTACAGCCCAACGATAAGCCTGAAAACTATACAATGGAGGAGTTAAAGACGAAAATATGGCGATATTACATGAGTTATTGGGCAAATAGAAGGATTTGTACAGCAAATGGAGGACTTCCGCCTGCTGTAAAAAGAATACGCTACTATGAAAATATTGATCTTGCAGCGTGATTTTCTTCTGTATGGACTTGTACAATAAATACAGACATAATTGAATACCACATAACATAAAACGGCTAAATACAGCCGTTTTATGTTATGTACAACAAAGATATGATAATTTTTTCTCATACTGCCACATAAATTACACCTCCCATGGAAAAGGGCTGTCAATCCAGTCCCAATGAGTTGGATTGTTTGACTGTTCGGGGACGATAGGTCCGAAATTCTTTGTATAATCGTTTACAGCTGCCTCACGAAGTGCTTTGTATTTCTGAAACATAGCCAACGCACGGCGGCAGTTGGGGTGAGTATCGAGATACAGATTAAGCTCTTTTAAGGTGAAATCCAGCTGCTTGATTTTCTGCATAAGCATAGCCTTGTTCATCTGTTTCCGCCTCCTTTGAATGGATAAACCAAGTCGCTGAAAAGTGTACCGCATTCAAGGGCATCTTCCGCAGATTTGGTATCTCCCCAGCTTTGAAACGGCACATATGCCATAGCGAGGGGAGTATTTTTCGGAAATGGCGGCATATCGCCGTTATAATCAGGCTGCGGCATTGATTCCGTATTTGCTCTGCGGTAGCCTGCATTGCGTTCAGCAGAAAAAACGCCGTTTATATCATCATAAAAATTAAGATTCATAAAATAACTCCTTTCATGAATTGCGGTATTCCTACCGCTTTTTTATAATATTCGTGAAAGGAATTTTTTGTGAAAAAGGTGATATATTTGTTTACTGTTGTTTAATTTACACATCAATAATAATTCTTATTGATTCAGAAATTCACTTCGCATAAGGCAGAAATCGAATACGTCAAGGCGGTTATCTTCGCAGAAATCGCCTGCTTTCCAGTTGGTAAGCTTAGTATCTGGAGTACCGAGAAGCCATTTCTGCATCAGCGTTAAATCGGCGATATTGAATTTTCCGTCAGCATTTACATCACCCTTTACCTGTTCGGATTCAATTCGTGACATAATTGAGGCTGTAAGGAAAATCATTGCCGCATTGCCGTAAATTGTATTTTCATTTGTGGTAAATTCCGCATCACTATCCATATAGCATTTGCCGTCGAATTTTGAAAGCTGTCGGTTATCCGCAGGGTTTGTACCCTCTGTCACATAGCCGTCGGGGCATTGATAGGGATTAAGCTTTGCATCTCTTGAATAAATTCCGCTGTATATATTTTCTACGGAATTTTCGCCATGTCCCGAAACATAGCTGAATGATACGGGATTTACACCAAGGATATAATTAAATGCACTTTCGCCCGATAAAATTACCTCAGCGGGAATTGCGTCCTCACCTTCAAGAATAATACTGCTTATGAGAGTACTTGTGGCACATTGGGCAATAACCATATTTGAACCCCACCAGTAGCCCCAGTCGGGGTGGTCAGTTCCCCAGTTGTCATAGCCGAGTATGCGTTTACGCCAAGAAATCGCTTTTTGGAATACCTCTGTCATTTTTGTATCGGCATCATCATTTTCGTAAAGATAATGGAAATATCCAAGCAATGAGCGTCCGTGCTGATGATAGCCAAGAGATGCACCTGTAAAGCATTTTGTGACATTTTCTTTTTCGCAGTTTGCAATGAGATAATCTTCATATTCTGATGCGTCCATATCAGCGGATTTTGCGGCACGATAAATTGAGCCTGCTGCCCAGTACATACTGCGGTCAAGTTCTTCCTGCGTAAATGTATATGTACGGTTTGCCGCACCGATAGAGGGATGCTGCGGATTAGCGGAATCCGTCACCCATTTCCATGCTCGGATTGATGTATCAAGGCAAGTCTGTGCAAAATCCGCATATGCAGGTATGTCCTTGTAAATCAGATAAGCATGGGCAAGCATTGCCGCCATATCAGATGTTGCAAGATGTGAACGGAGGTCACGCTGTTCCGTGGGGGAGTTGTGATTTGAGGATTGATAAAGGGTATCTTCAAGATAAATTGTGCCGTCGTTGTAATTTGCCGCAACGTAGAATGAGCCGTCCTTGCTTGCGTGTTCAAGTTTAAGGAGCATATCAATCTCCCATTTGATTTCGCTGAGATAAGCAGGGGCATCAACATATGCGGCGTTAGTGGTGTCACTTTCGGGAATATTCAGCTTCATATCCTGAAAAAACTGGGGATATAGGTCATAGGCAAGGAGCAGATTTTCAACAGATGTTGCACCTGGCGAGGTGTATTTCCCGTAGTCGCCTGCATCATACCAGCCTTGCGTAATATCAAAAGTTTCGGCATTGGGATTATCTCTGTCAGACCATTTTTTTACCGCAGCATCGGCAGGATGAAGATTTTCACGGGCAAAAATTCCTGCATATTTTTCATCAAGGTCAATGCCCTGACGCTGATAGTAATAATATTTCATCATATCATTGAGCAGGTCATCATAAATATTGTCACCGATTTGGAAAGATGCGGAAATCAGAGTATCTGTTTCAAGCCCCTGTTCAACATCGTAAGGGGAACGAGCAGTTTCTGAAAATCCCGTATCAGCCACACGGATAAAATATGTGCCTGCCGTTTTCAGCTGGTCAAAGTTAATGATATGAACGGATTCGCCCGAAAGATGCTCGTTGAGTTCAGCTTCTCCCAGCGTACCCGTGAGGACAGTTTTACCACTGTTTTTGTCAACTATTTCATATGTTTTGCCGTTAAGTGAGCCGAATTTTGCAAAATAGCTGATGCGAGCAGTTTTTGCACCGTTTACGCTGTATCCCACTTGATTGACCTTGATAAACGGATACTGTCTTTCATCATCGGCAGATGTGATTTTTACATTGCGGAAAGTTACGGATTGTCCTGATTTTACAGCACCTGTAGATACCTTTCGCAGATTTGAAAGGTCAAATCCGCTGTCGGGAAAGGCATCAATCAGCTCCTTGATTGACAGGGTATAGCTTGTCCAATCCGTGCCTGCAATCATTTTTCCTTTGTATTTTTCAAGTTCTGTCCAGTAAATATTTACCGTTTCGGAATGGCAGTATGAGGTAAGTCCTATTCTGAATGACAAAGCCTCAGATGCGTTTGATTTTACTTCAAAGGACAGCTGACCATTGTAGTAATAATCGGAAATATCAGTAGTTCGCCAGCTTGTATTCGGCAGAATATTCGCTCCGCCCCAGCTTTCCGTAGTCCATGAGTCGGACTCGCCGTTTTTGAAAAGTACAGTTTGAAGCTGTAAATCGGGAGTTTCTTCAACATTCCCTGCATAGACTGTGGAAAATGGCATCAAAGCAGTTGTGCAGGCAGCAGCTAAAATAAAAGCTGTGCAGCGTTTGAAAATCTGTTTTTTCATTAAAATGCCTCCTTATAAAAGTTGAAGTCTTATCTATAATATTATAGCACATTTTAATGAAAAACACAATACTTAGAAAAATATTTTGTTGTGTATCTACAATAAATTTTGCGTCGGAAATTGTAAACTTTTATATTTTTTATTGACACAGCTTTATTTTTGTGATAGTATAAAAGTAGTTGATTGATGTGGTTTACATGAAAAATAATACGAAAGGAACATTAAAAATGAAAATATTCAGAAAAACAGCAGCTGCTGTAATTGCATTGACTTTATGCAATACGGCAAATGTCGGTATATTGCCGAAAAACACGGTTGAAACCTATCCCATTAATGCTGTTGCAGCAGATGTTGTAAGTTCGGGTACTACCGGAGTAAATAAAAATATCAAGTGGACGCTGGACAGTAATGGAGTTCTTACAATCAGCGGCGAGGGGGAAATAATTGACCAAGAATATACAAACACTTCTGTCTGGTATGCCAACGAAAAAATAAAAAGCATTGTAATAGAAAACGGCGTTACGAAAATAGGTGCTTTTGCCTTTAATAAATGCACTTCTCTTACGAGTGTTACTCTCTCCGATAGCCTGAAATGTATCAGCGATAAGGCGTTTGATAACTGCACTTCATTGAAGTCTGTTTCATTGGGCAGCAATGATGTTTTTATCGGAAAAAAAGCATTCCGTGGCTGTGACAAGCTTACCGATATTACCCGCCGCCGTAAAAAGCTTGAATATAGCGTTTCTGACAATAAGGATAATAAAATCAATATTGCCGATTCCCATTCCATAAAAATTGACTCTATTCCAATTATTGATACTCACGATGAGAATTCCGGCTATTATTTATTCGGTTTTCTTGACATTTTACAGGAAGTTTGCAGTAAATCGGGGGATAAGTATGCAGCATACGGCGGAACTAACGGTATTATATTAATTCCCGAAAATGAAAAATCAGAAATCCTGCAAATTATAAATATGGGTTATACATTCGGTGCAGCCACAATTGGAGATGATGACTGTCTTTATGTAATGTGGGGAAAAACAATTTCCGATGAGGTAATTGATGAATCTCTGCAAGAGAAAAATATTGTAATTTCAAAATATGATTTAAGCGGAAAACTTATGGGCGAATGTGGTTTTACCGTTGACTATACCGACGCACAATTTCCTTTTGAAGCGGGAAATGCCAATATTGCCTATAATGACGGCGTAATTGCTGTGCTTTATGATACCGAATGGACTTTTAAATATTCAAATGACGGAAATCATCATCAGGGTTCGGGATTTATTTCAATTGACGCTGAAACAATGAAAGAAATCCATTTCATAACGAATAATGTCAGTCACAGTATTGGTTTAAGTATGATTCCCGATGAAAACGGTTTTGTGGCAATTGAACGAGGGGATTGCTATGAGCGAGGAATCAATATAACAAGATTTTGTGATACTACAGCAAGCGAAAGTGTATGTTTCAGTTCAAGCGGTCAGTATGGAGAAGCAGGCTCTCATAAAAATGCTACTCATTTGCATATGGGCGGAATTGCCGCAAGTAAATCGACTTATGCTGTTACAGGAAAGTCGGAGCGTTTCTACACATCGGGGAATTATGCCGATTCTGGCTTAGCTACGGGCATTTATGATGTTTTCGTCAGAATTGTTGATAAATCCCTGATTGATTCCGCAAGTGCTGATTGTGAGGGTGTTGAGCGAATTGACAGGTTTGAAGAACGTGAAGATGAGACAATTCAAGGCCTATGGTTCAAAGAACCGTACAAGAAATCCGAAAGACGTGTTGTGGCTGGAGAGGTTCCATCGATTGGATGAAAAGAAAATAGACCGGATTGTTACTATCGCTTATTTGGCATTGGTGAAAATAGACAAGTCGGTCGAAAAACTTTCTACCAAATACGAGGCACAAT
>CALFMA010000201.1 GCA_937880065.1 uncultured Ruminococcus sp. | reverse complement strand
AATTCTCTGTCGCTATCAGACAGGTGTGTGTTATGAAAGGATTATTATCCCCTCAACCGTATACCATAAAATCAAGGCATTTATAAAGCATTTATGATAAAAAATTTCTGATTATTTATTTTTTGTTTAAAACACACAATCCCAAAATACAATACTATTCAGCATTTGTTACATTCATATAGTTATTTAAAAACTTAAGTCCCTTTTTTACACGAAAAAAGGATGCTTGGGCAGAAATTTTATATTTTTTACCCAGTTGCTCATATGTAATGCCGTAACAGTTGATATAATAGTCCATTACAGCATCATAGCACATCTTGTTTTTACTTTTCAAAGCATTAAGAGCCTCATTAAGCAATAATTTCGTTTCGGGAGTAATGGCAGGTTCAAGCAGCCTTCGAGGAAGCAAATGTACAATTTCATCTTCGTACCCGAAGCTTACATTCTTGTTATTCCGGTCTTTTTCTTCAAGGTAACGCTCGTGTCGTGCCATTTGCTTGTAAACTTTGATAATTTCATCAGTTACATCCTCCGCCGCAGATAAATCATTATAGTTACTGTATTTCATATTTTCCTCCACTTCTATTGTCAGAGAAAAACGTATACCAATAAAGCTGATGAACTGTCGGAACGTAAACTCTGACAATTCATTTTTCAGCTAAATGATTGTATCTTATCCTAACGAAGCTGATAACAGCGCGCTTGCTTTCGTTAGGATAAATTCAGTTTACCACATTTTTTTATTATTTTAAATGGCATCATAAGAAACAGTCGATTTTGTATAGTACAAAACAAATGTATCGATATTTTCTAATGCAATAATAACAAAAATCTACTGTGTTATCCTACAATTCAGCTTATAAAGTGTAGATTTTTTTATTTGAATATGGCATAAATCTGAATTTCAGTCCTAAAATGTTTCTTTTTACGAAACACTTTTTGAAAATTTTCATGCTAAAGTCAGTTCTTCTAAATTTCTCTCACGCAATATTTCATTACATTCGGCTACAGTAATTAATTCATCAGACCATGACGAAACTCTAAGTAATGTATTTAATACTTTATTTCGCTTTGTATCTGCGGTAAGGCATATATTAGCGGCCCTTAAAACTTCATTCTGCTGTGATTTATTTAATCTGAGTGCGATTATAAATGCAATTGTCACATTTTCATTCATTTTAAGGTCTCCGTTTAAATATTTTGAAACAGAACTTTTACTAATGCATAATTGTTCTGTAAGGTAACTCTGTTTCATTCCCTTATCAGCTGCAATTTTTTTCAGAAGTTCGTAAGCTGCGATTTCACTTGGTGGGGAATTTTGCAGTTCATTATCAAGAATCATCAGAAGCATCTCCTTGCGTGTTATTTTGTTTTGAGAGTTATCTATGTAAATACAGTTAGACTGAGATTTCTTCATATCAGAGCTATATTCCATAGTAATCCCCCCTAAAAAAAAGAACAGAGAAGAAAGCAGAAAGATTCTGCATTCAACTCCGTTCTGTGAAGTGACTGTTTGCCCTTCGGTGCGGTCAGTTTGAATTGTTGGTGTTGGGAATTTTAGGCGAAGGAACTGCAACCAGCGTTTTCCAATTAATAATAAAAGCCTTCTGACATTTACAGCAGATATGACAAGTACTTATTTCTGCTTTTGAATCCGAAAACACTTTACCTTTCTTGCAATTCGGGCATACCACCTCGTATCGAATATTTTTATTCATAAAAATTTATTCCCCCATATCATTATTTACTAACAAATTTGTTTACACTTATTTTAAAATAATAATGGATGATAAAACATCCACTATTATTCCGATAGCATTATAAAATATCATTTTCATTTATCATGAACATTCCAAAATTGTAAAGGTGGTTTTTTACTGCAAATTCAGGCACATTATATGTCGTTGCAAGTTTACGTATAATCTCGGCAGTTTCATTCTTCTTAGATGCTTCAATAATTCTATTATCACTAAAACCGTATTCCTCCATAAGCTTGATTGCTAACGGAAGGAATGTTGTTGCAGGCATGGTAATAGCATTTGCCGTTCCGTCGGCAAATAATTCTAAATCAGCATCCGGCTCACGCTCATAATAACTTAAAAGCTTTTCTTTGTTAAACAAATCACTTCGTTCTACAAAATTCTTGCAACAAGAGTAATACTTTGAATTTATCGAACTCGGTCGCTCTCTATAGTTTATCCAATGAGCTGCTTCATGAGCTAAAACATAGCGCTTGTACACGTCATTTTGAATTTCCTTGTTAATAATAATCGTTCCCGGTGTGATTGAAATAATTTCCTTGCTTTCATAATCTTTAAAATTTCCTATTGAATAGATTATAAAAGCCTCAACGATAGGATGTGACATTGTCGCATTTATTACGGACAAGTGCAAATAATTTGAAATGAAATCAATGATGTCGATCGGCTTTGGCTTTTCAAGCAATTCCTTATCATAATTCAAAAGATACTTGTAAGCAAGACTGCCACTGTTAATTACACCCCTGCCGGGCATCCTCGTGAGTTTACGGTCGTCTAAGTTGTTCATAATTTGAATACCCTCTCTTTATTTTTTTATCCGAAAGATATTACAAATGACACCGAAATACAAAAAACACCCTTCCACATATCAATGCAGTACTCATTGACGGTGTAAAGGTGTTACATCGTCGGTTATTAAAACCGAGAAGAGTTGACAAGTGTATTATTCAGACTTGCTAAGTTCCTGTATGTGGTCAATAAATTTCTGCCATTCCGCATCAGGAATATCTTGCTCATCTGCAAGACGGAGAGCATCGCGCAGTGGCATCACTGTGGGCTGCTCGATGTTGTCGCCTACGACACGTACTTCGGGAGCTGTAATCTCATCATTGATGCGATTAGGGTTCTCCTGCTGAGGGCGGCGACCACGCTGGTCACGCTGCTGCTGAGGATTGTTGTTGTTCTGGTTATTCCCCTGCACCTGTGGGCGCG
>CALFMA010000200.1 GCA_937880065.1 uncultured Ruminococcus sp. | reverse complement strand
AATATTGACAACAGTAGAGCCGTCGCCGTCAACTGTTACGTTCTGGTCGGCATGGTGGAACTCAGTATAACGCTTATCGGGGAAATTATCGGGGACATCATCACCGCCCGATACGGTAGAAGCGGAGTAAACGACAACATCATCATCATCGTCACCGACAACATCACTTCCCCAGTAGTTGTATTCGATTATGTCATCATCGGGATTATCATCGGGGTCTTGCAGCCAGTAAACCTTTGTGTAAGTTGTCTTTGTAACTTCCCACAAAGCCTTGTAAGTCTGATTTCCCGCAGGAATACGTGAGGGCATCTTTTCTGCAATTTTGTCGCCTTCTCCGTTTTCATCAAGCAAATCCCAGCCTGCGAATACATAGCCGTGACGTATAGGTTCATTTACAACAAAAGGCGTGTCATAACGTGCATAAATCGGGTCAACGCCGTAACCGCCGTTCATATCGAATTTCAGCAGATAATAGTTTCTGTCATAGTAACATTCAAAAACCGTACTTCCGTCAGCTGCGATAGATTCGGGATAGTGATAAAGCTTTGTAAAGCCTGCTTCTTTAATGTGGCCTATCAGGTCTTTATCTTCAATAACCGTACCTGTAAGGGCATAATCTTTCTTGTAATATGCAATATTTTCCGTGTACTGGTCATCATAAATGTTCTGGAAATAGTATTTTGCCGCATATGGCACTTGTGTCGGCACATAGTAAATGTTGTAAACAAGATTTTCAGTTACCGAAGCGAGGTCGAGAGTGAGAGTATAAACATCAACCATATCATTATCCACAGCATCAGCAGAGGGGTTAGTGGGATTATATTTAGGAATATAGCCGATAAATGTAGGGGAAATGATGTTCTGTTTAAAGTGTGTGCCGCTTGTTATAGTTGCGGTGTAAGGTGAAAAGATAGGATTTTTTGTTTTTTCGTCAAGATAATTTACGGTAATTGTAACATAGTTTTCGTCTGCAAGAATATTCGCAGCGGAATACTTCATGGGCGTTGCTATAAAGCTGTTTTTCGCCTTTGTGGGAGCAGGAGCTACATTGACGCATACAGGCTCACTCAAAAGAACTGCACCCTCATTTTTCAGTGTACAGCGGACATAAACTCCCTGACCGTCATTGCTGACCGCCTTTGTCATTGCCTGTGAAAGCTCTATAGTTTCCCCGGTCTGATTGGATATATCCGCCCAGATTTTATCATCTGTCAGTATCTGCCATTGATAATCGCCGTGAACTGAGGTATCAGCCTCAATAATGGCGTGGTCATTTTCGGAAAAGGATATTTCGCTTACTTCTTCGCCCTCGGATAAAATTCTGATTTGGGCGGAGTTATCGGAAAAAAAGGAAATGTCAGCAAGCTTACACACAAAAAGGCATAAAGCAGCAAGTCCCACCGCTAAAAGTGACAGTAAGCCTTTTTTCATATTCTTTTCCCCCTTTGCTTAGTATTCTTTTACAGCCTCCCATGCATCACTTGCCGTGGGGAAACCGTTTGCCTGAACTGCAATTCCCCGAAAGCTTACGGAAAGATTTGTAATTCCCTGTGCTTCGGAGTTCAGCAGTTGGTCTGAAACATAAACCGTATTGTCGGTTATAATATCAGCATTAAAAGCTGTATTGGCTGCCAGAGCCTTATAGTAAATATATTTGTCGTTTTCACTTGTGAGATAAGTCCAATTTGTTTTATCCACAGACCATTTTATTTTTTCGTCAACTGTGGAAAAAGTATAATTATCCGCAGCGGCTGTGAAAGTATCGGTTGATACTTCAAGGAAAACATAGGTATTTGCCTCGCTGCCCTTAAAGTCGATAGTGGCAGTTTTATTGAGATTGACACCCGGCTGAATTCGGAATTTTTCGTCGGTGAAATCTCCTGTTTCGGTTATGGAAATATCGCCGAATTTTATAATTCTCGCTGAATCGCCGCCTTGGGTAGATGTCACGTATTTGGAGAGTGTAACGCCTGTGGAGAGAAATGCCACAAGCACAAGATATAGCAGCCACGCACGGAGCGGCAGTCTGAATTTTTTAATTTTCTTCTCCACATTCCCCACCTCCGTCGGAGCTTTTCTTCGTTTTTGCGGGCAAAAGCAGCAATGCCGCCCCTATGAGAAACAGCATCATCATACCCAAAGGAGTGCTGAAAAACTGAATTGCACCGCCTACTTTGGGGATAATGCATATAACTCTGCCCTCAATTTCGTCATATTTTACAATATCGCTGTCGGGAGTATTATTGGCATCACCTTTGGTGATAAATCCCTCATCAGTTGTATCAATTATGCGGTGGGTAATGAGATTACCGCCGCTGTGAAATGAGATTATATCGCCCTTTTCATAGCTTTTCTGCCTGTGGATAACAACCACATCATTGACGCTTATTTCCTCCTCCATACTGCCCGAAATAACCACCGCCGTGGAAAATCCCAGCACCGTTGGGTGCTTTGCCTTGAAAAAAATCTTTGCAGCGGCAGGGTATAAAGTCAGCAGAAGAAGTGCGGCAATAAGCACATATGAAAGAATACTCCACGAAACCGATAGAATTTTCTTTGTTTTATTGTTCTTCATTTTTCCTCTTTGGATTTGTAATTGCAAGGAATACAAGCAGTAACAGGCTGATTAACATAAGGATGAAATATCCGCTTAATACGCCGTAATGACCTGTCTGAGGAGATGAAACGATAATGTCGCCGCTTTCGTCCTCCACATAGATGATTATACCTGCTTTTATTCGTTCTGCACGGTCGTTTGCGGCATTATCGCCGAAAACTGTAT
>CALFMA010000199.1 GCA_937880065.1 uncultured Ruminococcus sp. | reverse complement strand
CTCTGCAATCCCGAAATTATCACGCTGTATCAGTTCCTCCAGATTCAGCTTGCCTTTGGTACGACGAACATTCCGAACAGCCTCTTTTCTGTACTCTTTCAGAATCTTTTCGGGAATGTCTGATAGATTGGAAAGTATCATGATAATCATTTCAACCTCCACAGCATATCGGAACAGCCCTTTTGATATTTTTGTGAAGCCCTCATCCGATGCCTCAGCAATGCACTCTGCAAGCTCAGGCACAAGAAGTTCTTGCTTGTCTTTAAGCTCACGGCTTAAAAAGAACACATATATAATCGCTATTGTCATATTATCAAATACATGGTATAATAGTGGTAGTTTTATTGTTGGGGTGAGGAGATATGGATACTAAAAAGGTTAAATGGTTTCTGATTTTCACATTTACATCATCATATATTTTGCAAATTATAGCAGGAGAAAACGAAGCAAGGGGATTGGGTCCCTTGATTATGTTTACGCCTCTTATTTCCTGTTTTCTTGTTGGTGCAGATGTAAATGAAATGGGATGGATTCCTAAAATTGAGGGAAATATTAAACCAATTCTCATTGCGTGGTTTAGTCCAATAGTACTGGATATTGCAGGTGCTGTATTGTTTTTTATAGTTTTTCCCGATAGATTCGACGGAACGGCGAAGTCGTGGGCAATTAATTATCCCGAAGAATATCAGATGATTATAGAAGAATACGGTTCTTTCGGTAGCTACGTTTTAGAGCAAATTATAAAAATGATTATGGAAGCATTTATCGGAATGATTACGGCTATCGGAGAGGAAGCTGGCTGGCGAGGCTTTCTCTATCCACAGCTGAAAAAGGGCTTCGGAAAAATAAAAGCTCTTATTATAGGCGGAATAATCTGGAGTTTTTTCCATTTCGTTATAATAGTTTTCTACGGCTTTAATTACGGACTGGAATACATCGGTGCGCCTGTTATGGGAATGCTTGTATTTGCTGTTTTTTGCATCGCAGACGGAATAATTGCTGATTATGTCTATGAAAAAACGGAGTGTATATGGATTCCTGCACTTTTTCATGGAGCAATCAATTCTACAGGCATAGGAATCCTGTTTGATAATGAATGTCATCCTGAACGAAGCATATTCGGTCCAGACTTAGTAGGAATGATTAGTATGCTTCCGACAGTTGCCTTTGCAGTTTATCTTTTATACAAAGAGAAATATTATGAGACAGAGTATTAATGTGGACTTTATTTTTGCTTGACACTAACCACTCCCCTCACGATCATTGACTTTTCAGCCAAAATTATGTATAATATTAAAAAAACATACCAAGGGAGGTTTCATCTATGACACAGCCGAGAACTGTCTTAAATACGCTGCTGCATGAAAAGAAAAGAAAAATCAGCGGCGGATTTTATCACAGACTGCAGGTGGATTTTGCGTACAATTCCAATCATATCGAAGGCAGCCGCCTGACACATGAACAGACACGATATATCTTTGAAACGCACACCGTAGATGGAACAGCCCATGTCAATGATATTCTGGAGGCTGCGAACCATTTCAAGTGCATTGACTATGTGCTTAACTGTTTCAGCGGCA
>CALFMA010000198.1 GCA_937880065.1 uncultured Ruminococcus sp. | reverse complement strand
GGTATCAATTATTTGGTCTTTTCACCGATTACCGCATATGCCTTGCTTGTGTCAACCTTTGTGAATATTGGGAAAACCTTCATAAACGTGTCAACTTCCCCTGTATAGCCAAGCCGTGGCAAATGAAGAAAGGGCATAAGGCAGGGATTTGTCAGCATTACCGGCAAATCTCTTTCAATTGCAAGAGTAAGGGCAAAAAATCCCCCAAGACTTGTGCCTGTTATCATATCAACCTGATTTTCGTCAAGAATTTTCCGCAATTCCGCAAAAACATATTCGGGCGAATCCTTGCTATAATCAAACTGGGGAGATATTGTATCAACTCCTAGTGAGTGCAAAGCCGAATATACGGCATTGTGGGCATTTCCCTTATATCCGTGAATTGTTAGAATTTTCATAAATAATCCCCTTTCAATAAAAGCCTTTAGCCGTGAGCCTTCAGCCAATAGCTGTATAATCAGCTTAGGGCTAAAGGCTAATGGCTAAAAGCTAATGGCTATATCAGTTCTTCATCTCAAAATTTTCGCCGAGAATGTCTTTATTTGCTTCAAGAATAGGCTTGATGCAATCTGCAAGGAATTCGTCAACCTGCTGTGAACTTCTGCCTGTGTAGTTCTCAGGCTTCAGAACAGCGTCAAGTTCCTCCTTTGTAACCATAAACATTGGGTCATCAAGAATAAGTTCGCAGAGGTTGTTGTCCTTTCCGTAAACCTTAACCTGCTCGCCTGCAATCATTGAGTAATCCATAATTCTGTCGTGAAGTTCCTGACGGTTACCGCCCTTCTTAACAGCGTTCATCATTACGTTTTCGCTTGCCATAAAGGGAAGTTCTGCCATTACACGACGGCGGATAATTTCGGGATATACCACAAGACCGTCTGTTACGTTCATCATAATATTGAGAATTGCATCAACTCCGAGGAATGCCTCAGCAACGGAAATACGCTTGTTTGCAGAGTCGTCGAGAGTTCTCTCAAACCACTGTGTACCTGCTGTAAATGCAGGGTTAAGGCTGTCAATCATTACGTAACGTGCAAGTGATGTAATTCTCTCGCATCTCATAGGATTACGCTTGTAAGCCATTGCAGATGAGCCAATCTGCTTCTTCTCACGGGGTTCTTCCATTTCCTTGAAACTCTGGAGAAGTCGCATATCGTTGGAGAATTTGCTTGCTGTCTGAGCAATTCCGCTGAGAACTGCAAGTACCTGTGAATCTACCTTTCTTGAATATGTCTGACCTGAAACAGGAACAACGCTGTCAAATCCCATTTCCTCAGCAATCATTCTTTCAAGTTCCTTGATTTTGTCAGTATCGCCCTCGAAAAGCTCCATAAATGAAGCCTGTGTACCTGTTGTACCCTTTGAACCGAGAAGGCTTAAAGTTGACATTCTGTATTCCAAATCGTTGAAATCCATAAGAAGTTCATTGAGCCAGAGAGTTGCTCTCTTGCCTACTGTTGTAAGCTGTGCAGGCTGGAGATGTGTGTATGCAAGACATGGCATTGACTTGTATTCCTCAGCAAATCTTGCAAGGTTGTTCATTACGTTGATAAGCTTTCTGCGTACAACTTTAAGAGCGTCACGCATAATGATAACATCTGTGTTATCGCCTACATAGCAGGAAGTTGCACCAAGGTGGATAATTCCTGCTGCATCGGGGCAGGACTGTCCGTATGTGAAAACGTGAGCCATTACGTCATGACGCGTAATCTTCTCACGCTCCGCAGCCGCAGCATAATCAACATCGTTGATATGCTCCTCAAGCTGCTTTACCTGTGCCTCTGTTACAGGAAGTCCAAGCTTCATTTCTGCTCTTGCAAGGGCAACCCAGAGCTTTCTCCATGTTGTGAATTTCTTATCAGCTGAGAAAATATACTGCATTTCCTCGCTGGCATATCTTGTGCAAAAAGGTGACTCGTAGCTATTTACATTTCCACTCATAATTATTCTCCTTAATTTTTCGGTATTTCCATACCTTTTATTTCCTTTCAATTATATCATTTTATAGGGGTGATGTCAAGGTGGCTGTTTTCGTTAAAGGATTTTTCTATACGCTTATTGACTTCATCAAGATTAAGCAAATAGAATTTTTTGTTTTTTCGTTGATTAACAAGCAATAATTCTTGCGGTATCGAATCAAGCATTTTTTTCAGCGTATTTCCCGAACATTCCATATGGGAGATGAGTTCATCCCTGCTTATACCGATGTTTGTAAATAATGCTGCCTGTACCAGCACATAATACAACCTTGTCAGATTTTTGTCGCATTTATAAAGTGTACTGATAAATTCATCATAATAATCCAGTTTTTTCTTTTTTTCTTCAAGAGAATTCAAAAGCTGTTCCATTGAAGATTCCACTATACCTGTAAACATCTCAACAAATGGCGTTAATTCGCCTTTATTCAGCGGATTATTACACACATCAAAAGCGTCATAATATTTTTTGATATTCTCCTTAATAGTATAAGACAACCTGAAAGCAATCAGCGGATTGAGATTCTGAGATAGCAGATAACTGCTTATAAATCGGCTTGTTCTGCCGTTTCCGTCATAGAATGGGTGGATATATCCGAAAAGGTAGTGGAAAACAGCTGTTCTGATAAGAAAATCAATGGTTTCATCGTTGAGTATTTCAATACTTTTTTCAAAAGCGTCTATTATCTTACTTTCGGGGTAAAGCCCCTTGTGAATTACCTTTTGAGAAGCAGAATGGACTTCAACGGCAGATTTTCGGAATATTTTTCCGTCGGGCAGATTTTCGGGGTCATTTTCTTTAATTTCCTCATAAAAAATATCATCGTAAAGGCTTCGTATATCCTCACAGCTGTTGAAATTCAGCTTTTCACGCTGAACAAGCTTTTTATATTTCGCAACCAAGCCCACAAAGCGGTTTTTCCTGCTTTTTTTTGACAAATCCTGCAATATATCGCCGATTTCCTTCCGTGTGCTATGCACTCCCTCTATATTGTTTGTCAGAATAATTTCATCAACGAGGCATTTATTTACATACTGTTCTTCTGCGGCTTTGGGCAATTCAATTTGACTGATTGCCTTATCCAATCGCTCAATATTTACAATCATTTTGTATATTTCGGGAGTCTGACAGATAAAAGCTTGATTTTCGCCGATATATATCGGCAAATGAATTGTATCATCACTATTGAAACGGCGGTTGTACTCCGCTTTGTACTCCGCTAAATTCATATGAAAGAGTTGTTTTAAATTTTTACGTGACATTTTATCATCTCCGTTCATATTATGCTAAACGCAAATCATATTATTCATTGCGTGAACATAGTCTAATTTCGCAAAACTCATCTCAAAAAAGCCTGTTTTTGAGTTTACACATACGATTATAGCACAGATAAACGCAAAAGTCAACGATTTTGCAGGCATATACCGGACAAAAGCAAACCGAGCCTCTGGAGTAGCGAGGCTCGGTTTATTAAGGAGGTGGAGTATATCATTGCTCCTCAATTATTATTGAAAGAGCAAATCTGAAATTATCAATTTAATAATTCTCAATTTATTCGTACCTTTGCGGCCTAAAACAATAGAAATCACTTAAAATAGATAATATGAGCAAGAAAGCCTTACTTATGATTCTTGACGGCTGGGGAGTCGGCTCTCAAGGAAAAGACGATGTAATCTA
>CALFMA010000197.1 GCA_937880065.1 uncultured Ruminococcus sp. | reverse complement strand
TGGCAACAGCTCTCGCCCGATTGGCCGAAAGCTGCATATTATATTCATAGCTGCCGTTGGTATCGGTGTAAATCAACCTCACGCCCTGCCCGTCAATGTAGGTCAAACCCTCGGTAAATCGCTTATCTTCGGGAAATTCCACGTGCTCCTCCTTGTACATGGTCTGAGATACAGTCACATCGGGAACGGCAGGAGATGATGAATTTTCCTCTTTCTCCGTGCAGGCTGTAGCGGCGGTGAGAAATGTCAAAGCGGTGAGAAGTGATAACAGTTTTTTCATAAGAAGTCCTCCTTGTTGATTTTTTATAAAATACAACCTAATTTTTTGTGCAGTTCACATAAACGAAAGGCATTTTTATCCCCTTCTATATATAAGTGATTTTAAAGGGGGTAAATCGCCAAATTAACATATTTAAATTTCAAATTTCGTATAGATGCATAAATTATACCCCTCATATATGTGCAATATGCTGATTTTCAATTAATTTGAAAAAACCCTTTAAAAACTGTTTGCAATATGATATAATATAATATATTATATAAATTTACCCGCTATATCACATTAATAATGTGACATATGCTGAAACGGAGAGAAAAAATGAAATTAGGAAATGTTATTAATATTGCCGTTTTTGTTGCCGGACTCGATGAGGAATATCAGAATAATATAATTGTCGGCATTAATGAATTTTCCCGCAAAAACAATATCAATGTTTCATATTTTGCCGCTTTCGGCGGTATGATTGAAAGCCGTCTTTTTGATATCGGCGAATACAGCATTTACGGTCTTGCAAATCTGGAAAAATTTGACGGTGCAATCTTAATGACAAACACTATCAATGACAATACACAAAAGGAAGAAATTTCCCAAAGAATCAAGGATTCAGGCATACCTGCCGTTGTTTTCGACTGCGATAACATAAGCGAATTCTATAACATCAGCATTGACAATACAAAGGCAATGCGTGAAATGGTTCGCCACGTAATCAAGGAACACGGTGCTAAGACTATCAACTATATTTCCGGACCTATGTCCAACCCCGAAGCTGTTGAAAGACTTTTGGCTTTCCGTGAGGTTATGGCTGAAAATAACCTCCCCGTTGACGAGGAGCGTATCTATTACGGCGAATTCCGCAGATTTGACGGTCACGACGCTATTGAGGAATATATGCAGTCAGGACTTCCCCTCCCCGACGCTTTCATCTGTGCCAACGACGCTATGGCTCTTTCAGCTATCAGCACTCTTGAAAAATACGGTTTCTGTATTCCCCTTGATGTAATTGTTACAGGTTTTGACTATACATACAGTGCAAGAAATTACTGCCCTGCTCTTACATCTGTAAAGCGTCCCCTTTCACAAATGGGTACAATGGCTTGCAAGGTTCTCCTTGACCTTATTAACCACAAACAGCCTGTTCATGAGCAGCTTGAAGCTGACTGCGTATTTACTGAAAGCTGCGGATGCCCTGCTGTTGTTGAAACAAATTACAGCGAATTCCGCAAGACTACATATAACAATATCGAAAATACAAATTCCAATATCCGAAAGCTGAATATTCTTTCTGCTCGTCTTGCAGATACTGAAACTACAGCGGATTATTATGCTGTTATTGAGGATTTTGTTAAGGAACTTGAATGTGAACATTTCTCACTTTGCCTTGTATGCGGCTTGATGGAGCGTTATAAGCTCAACAGCTTTAACGACTCCGAAAACAGCTTTGAGCGTATGTCTGCACCAATTATCTGGAATAACGGCATTTCCAATAGCATTGAATATTTCAACGGCGAGGATATGTTCCCTGTTCCGCAGACAAAGGGCGGAAATGTAAACTACTTTCTCCCCCTCCACTTCCGCAGTAAACTTTTAGGTTATTATATCGTTACAAACAGCGATTTCCCCATTAACAGCCTGCTTTGCCATACATTTACAATGGCTGTCAGCAATTCAATTGAAAATCTCTGCAAGATTTCTCACATCAATAAAGCTATGGAGGAACTCAACAGAGTTTACGTTATTGACCCTCTTTGCAATATCTACAACAGAAACGGCTTTATCAAGCACGCTGACGAGGTATTCAAGGATTGTGTTGCAAATGAAAAGACTGTTATGCTCTCATTTATTGATATGGACGGACTGAAATTCATTAATGACAATTACGGTCACGACGAGGGCGACTTCGCTATTAAAGAGCTTGCAAATGTAATCAAGGAATGCTGCGAGGACGGCGATATATGTGCACGTTTCGGCGGTGATGAATTTGTAATTTTCAACAGAAATGCCAACGAGGACAGCTGTCATATTCTTGAACAGCGATTCAATGCAAAGCTTGAACATCACAATTCAATTGTCACAAAGCCTTACAAGATTTCTGCAAGTATCGGAAGCGTTATAGAAAAAGTTGACAGCACCTACACTCTGTTCAAAATTGTAAAAATGGCTGACGAGGTTATGTACGAGGTTAAGAAGAATAAGAAAAATTCCCGTGCAGGAGCATTAAAGTAATATCAGAATAAAACATCAAGGCACTTTTGGTATTTCTTCAAAAGTGCCTTTTATTTGGAGGAAATAATGAAATCAAAATTTAAAATTCTGCTTATGCTTATTGTGACAGCCTGCCTTTTAAGCGGCTGTGCGTGGTTGAGCAGTTCTTTTCATATTGAATTGACAGACGAAAAGCACGAAAATATTTATGTCGATATGCTTTTGCCATTCGATACCGATGATAATTTTTACACGGATTATAACGAAAATGCCAATAATACAACTATGCCTGTACTGGATAAAAATTGTGAGCTTGCTAAATACAGCGAGGACGGCTATCGCAGTATGTATATCCATTACAACGGTGCAAATCTATATCATAGCGTCTTAAATGATAATTCAGTATCCAGAAGCATTTCTCTCCCCGACGCTCTACGTGAATTGGACTCCACGCCCTATGGTGAGGAAGCATTTATGGCTTTTTGCAGTAAATATAAAAAATGCCGATTTGCTGCATTTGATGATAAGGGAAATATCCTGTGCGTTTCAAAAGATGTAAAACTAAAAAAATTCCCTGATAATTACATAAATTATACCATAGAATGGGATATAACAGAAAATAAAATTAAAACGCAACATAAAATTTCCGTAAAGGGATTGCTGATATTCATGCTGATTTGGTTAGGTTCTATCGCTTGTCTGATTTTTCAGCTTATTATGAATTCAATATACAACAGAATGTACCGAAACGGTAATCACAGATGTCTTACAATATTAATTTTATCGGGAATTTGTACGGCTTTTTCCCTCTTTGCTGTATTATGCTGGCTGCCCTCACTTTTCTTTGCACTTATCCATTTCGACTTGTGGGGAATTCTGTTTGTTGCATTGCCTATTATCAGCCTTATCGTCGGTATTGTATATTTCAAAAATTTCATAACAGATATGGAGATTTTCAAAAAATCAGAAACAAATCAACAATAAATCAAAGCGGACATTCTCGGATGTCCGTTTTTTCTGCCATAACGCAAAAAAGCGGACAGCATTTCTGCCGTCCGCTTTTTAGGGATTGGTATTGCTCCACCAACTAAACCTTGCCAAAAAACGAAGGCAAAAAGGAAATTTATCAAGGAAGAAAAACGCAGGAATGCTACCTCATTTCAAGCTTTTCT
>CALFMA010000196.1 GCA_937880065.1 uncultured Ruminococcus sp. | reverse complement strand
TTTTAATTACCTTACCATTAAATGTATTTCTCGCCTTTGGTGCTGAATATAATTCACCATTCACCTTGTGGCCAATAATTGCACATTCAGCTGTGTTATCCATAAGTTCATTAGCATAATCAGCAGCAATTTTTCTTGCTTCGTCCTGCCATTCCTTGATTTTTTTGTTCTTATCTTCGCCCATAGTGGCAGGATTAATACTTATCAGCCACTTACGAAATGGCATATCAAGTCTGTAGTATAGCTGTTCTTTCACCTTACCCGGTAATTCTGTAAATGTTTTATTCTTCGGACTGTTGTCCCCACCTGATGCTACATACAAGTTCTGAGCAAATTTTCCAATTTCATACGCAAGACTTTCACAATGCTGTATTTCGGTTTCAATATCGCTTCTCCAGTTTGCACCAACTTCGGATAAAATTTCTGAATGCATTGAAAGAGAATCGGTGAAAACGTTTATTACTGGCAAACTGGTAGCTTGCTTTTCATCATATACTAATGATAAAATAGTAGTTTTCATAACATAATTTTTCGGAAGAAATTTACTATATACATAATTCTTATACCATTTAATAACATTTGCACTGTAATTCTCATTCTCTTTTCCAAATATAGCTGAAAACTCCCGCCACATTTGTTTTGATGAATCATGCTTTTTTGGTATCATAATATCAGATTTTTTATCACGTTTTCTCCATAAAGTCATAGGTTCTTTGAACGCCATAGCTTCTTCAACAAAAAAATCACCTACAAGGTCAAGACAGCTAACAACTTTATTTTCAATTCGTTGCAATATAATTCTTCTGAACTGAACAGTATATAATTCTGCTAAATTTTCAGGTACAAATATCTCTGTTCGTTCTCTATCTGAAACACTATCCGCCTCCCATAATGGCTTTTGCTCACATTGAACAACATCATCACATATAATAACAAGATTTAGTATAAGTGTTTCAAACAGATTATTTCCATTCAAATAAACTAAACCTAACTGACCAAGCCAACCACGCTTTGCAGAAGGCAATTTTCCACCAGCCTTAACTTTATTCTCATTATCAGGTTTTAGTGCAACATCGTCATAGGAATTTATGTATATCAACCATCTTGCTGCCTGTGCGTATGTTAATGTATTTTTATCATCACCAAAATATGAGGAGAAAAAACGTGTTTTATTATTACTTTGAGCTATTTCTCCATTCAATTTCATTGCATTAATTTTTGTACCTTTTGTTAGTCCTGCAACCTGTCCAAACGGTCTATCAGGATGAAACAGCCAGAATCTTTCATGCCATTGCTCCAGATACTCTCTTACAGCATTTTCAGGGAAACATCCCTGCTCCCATAAACCTTTCCAACGATCAAGAGCATCATCTTCACTATCTTCTAAATCATTTTCATCACCATATTCATCATATCTTGATACAACTGTATGAATAACAGCAAGAATTAAACGCATTACAGCAACATCCTGTGTAGGCAATTCGCCGCTTAGGCTCTTATATTTATGAGCGTTAATAATAGCGTCCAAAAGCGAAACTTCAACAACTTTACAGTTTTCATCCATTACTCTTATCCACGGCTCATCAATAAGATTAAATTCCCTTCCATTCAATTTCATCACTCCTTTTCACATACCAAGCCATTTTCATAGCTGTATTTTAATTTATATCCTCCAAGTTCTGCATCATAATTTTCATCGAAGAAAAGCACAAGCTGACCTGAAAGCAAATATGATTTCTGCCAAGCTTCAACATACTTTCTGCATTTATCTTCTATTTCCCGTATTATATTATCAATACGCCAATGATACGAAAATTTGCTTGGAAGCCTTAATCGCTGTTCTGCTATACGTTGACATTCTTCATCTGTAAGCTGTACAGATAAAGGCGTACCGTCCATAAAACAGATAGTATCGTCATTTTTCTTCAACATTGCAAGCACTTCAATTGATGATACACCATCACGAACAGAAGCTTCTGCATTACTGTCATTAACCGTTCTGTTAAGCATATCATGAATATCCCTGCATTTTGAATTTTTAAGAATATAACATTTCGCCCTGCTTTGTAGTATTTTTATATCATTGATATAATTTCTGTACTCATCGCTGTTATCAGCCGCATTATACACTTTCTGCACAAGAGGCGAAATATCATCAGGAAGCATAATACTATCAGGAAGAAATTCAAGGGTTTCTTTTAATAACCAACCGCCGTATATCGATCTTGAACCGCTTTTTTCATCCTCATATTCATCAGTAATAACGTAGCAAACAGGTTCTTTTGCTTCAATAGGACGATAATCACGGTCATGACGATGCAGTCTGCCTAATCGTTGTAACAGCAGATCCATTGGACATATATCAGTAATAAGTAAGTCAAAATCAATATCAAGAGATTGCTCTAACACCTGAGTTCCAACAACAACAAATCCATTTCTTTTTTTCGCTGTGCTGCTTTTTCCTATTCTTTCAAGTAGTTCACTCTCTTTTTCAGCTCTGTCAGTCATTATATATTGAGCATGATAAAGCAAAACATCGCCTGTTATTTCATTTCTTACCATCTCAGCTACCATCTGAGCTTTATTAACTGTATTTAGAATTATTCCAACACAACCGCCTGAATTAACAACATTTTTTATCATATCGCATATATCTTCATTATGACACTGATTTATCTTTACACTTTTATGATTTCCAATATAAGACAGTGATTGCTGACAAATATCCCCTCCATCTGTCCATGTCAAAAGCGGATATGCTTCATTTTCTTCATATTTTATATCAGACTTCTTTATACCAAGATAAGAACGAATAAGTGACATACGACGATTTGCAGGTAATGTTGCTGAAAGCAATATTACAGGGGTATGATATGTACCTAACCACTGCAGTGCCCTTTCGAGATACTGATTCATATAAGCATCATAAGCATGTACTTCATCAATAATTACTACTTTTTCAGATAGACCAAGATGCAGCAACATAACATGACGACGTTTTAATGCCATCATAAGCATCTGATCAACAGTTGCAACAACAAAATCTGCAAGACAGGCCTTTTTGTTATCGCAAAACCACTTATGAATAATTAAGCCGCTGTCGCTTTCTTCATTTGGAATACCTTTTTGTATCTTCATAAAAGCTTTATTAAGTGCCGAACTGCCATGTTTCAACTGAATTGAATGAAAAAATTCTAATGATTGCTTTTCAGCCCAATTCTTTACTCTCGGAAATATTCCATTTGCTGTTGCTTGTGTAGGCATTCCAAAAAACAAACCATTTTTTCCGAATTTTGCTGCCAGAAGCTCCGCTGACGATAGCGCTGCTTCTGTTTTTCCGCATCCCATTGGTGCTTCAAGTATATATAATCCAGCATTTTCAGATTTCTCAACAATATCAAGAATCTCTCTTTGCGTATTGCTTGGATTAAAACCAAATAAACTTCTGAAATCTTCATCTGAATATTCTTCACGTATAGACTTCCACATTTCAGGAAAATCAATATTTTCCCAAGCACTTTCTATACGTTTATTATAACGGATATTTTCTCCCTCATTTTCAATATCAATAAGCGGGAAATATTCGGTATTACTTGCAATCCAGTCGGCTACTATAATTAATCCGCATAAAATCATCTGTGCAGCTGAATTAAGC
>CALFMA010000195.1 GCA_937880065.1 uncultured Ruminococcus sp. | reverse complement strand
AAATACTCGTCGTATAACGGTTTTTCCACCGTGCCCGACGGCAAAGCAACCGCGTAAATTGCAGGAACGGGTTGTATGCCGTTTTCCTCAAAAACCTTCCCGAGCCGATTACGCAGATGAAAATACAGCGCACATTTCAACGGATCCTCCTGCAACAGCCATTCATTGTTGTAATCTGCTTGAATTTTATTCTCCCAGATGTCCACGATCGTCCTGTCAATCAATTTCACAAGTTCTTTGGTCTGCATACCACTCATCTCCCATTGTGCCGATCCGTTTCCCATTGCTGATGCAGCAGATACCACTTCTCGCTGTGTGTGCCCAAAGCTCCGATCTGTCGGGGATGGGCAAGAGGCAGTATATCAACGATTCTGTCACGGATTTGAACTGAAACAGTATTGCCGTATCCATAACGTTCTGTAAATTCCTGCAGCGAGGAGAAATCTACCTCAGCCACACGCTTCAGATATTGTGCGATCGGAATATCACCAAGCAGAACAAGCAGCGGTGCCTGTGATTCCATAAGCTCATCCGTGATTTCGGCTGCACGCTTTTCATCACAGAAACTGGTCGGACGGTTCGGAATTGTCACGGGATTCAGTCCGTATTCTTCGATCAGGGGATTGTATCGTTCACGAATCGCCTTTTCCTGACTTGTGTTCAACCGGGTTTCCGGCAGCAGATCGCAGAGCCATGCATCCTTGCGGGTGAATCCGAGCGGTGCAAGAATCTGCTCATCAAGCACCTTTGCAGATGGCCCGTTCAGCTGACGGCTTGCAGGAATCAGTTCACCAAGCGCAGCAGGAATTTTGATCCGATCAATGATCCGCTTTGCTTCTTCGGGATTGCCGTCCCAGAAAATTCTCGGTTCACTGGCAACAGCAAGTGCCTGACAGATGGTCTTGTTTCCTTTCTTCCACTTTGCGTGTACCGCACTTGCGTAAACGCCCAGCACGAATACACGTTTTGGGGAACGGTCTTCCTGTACGAGTCTGTGTACCTTTTCTCCGAATGGGTATTGCATTTCTTTCACCTTCCTGCGGATTATTTTTATTATCATAATTATGGCATATCGGGAAGAAAACTGCAATACGGGGGCGAAATCTGTCGGCTGCTTTATCGGCAAAAGGGGTGTCCAAAACGGACACCCCTTTCAAGATTACTCAAGTTAGGGTATTGTGTTTTCGATCTGTGAGTGATATAATAAAAGGGGTAATCCATCAGAATTTTTGTAAGAGAAAACGAGGACGAGAAGCATGTTCAAAGAATACTATGAAAAACTCCTGCAGCAGTTGTCCCTTGATTTCAACTGCACTCCAGCAGACCTTCAGGCGAAGGAGAATATCATCACAGCCTCAAAATTGAATGAGGGCAGAAGGAGTTACAGCCCTGATAAGCCGTTTTTACAAATGGTGACGCTTGGCAGAAACACCGTCATTATGGCGGACGAATGCCTGCATGAGTTTCTGTATGGTTGGAGCAAAGATGCAGAGGGACACCGCCTTTTTGAATTTGGGAAACTCACTGAACTGAATGAAGAACTGAAGCGGTACGGCTATCAGATGGCTCCGACACATCATATGTTCCTGCCTTGCCGCAATGTCGAGGCAGAAGAACGCTATCAGGTGAAGTGGCTTTATGATGGCGAGATCAGCCCGTTCTACGGCAATCCGCAGTTTCCGAATGCAATCGCTTTTCCGGTACCCTGTCCTGTGCGGCCTGACAGAATCGTTGCTATTGCGGTCGATGGGGATACCATTATGGGTATGGCAGGTTGTTCAGAGGATGCACCGCATTGGCAGCAGATCGGAATCGATACGCTTCCGGAATACCGTTCAAAGGGAATTGGCTCCTATCTTGTGACGCTGCTGAAGAACAAAATCATTGAAATGGGTGACATCCCCTTCTATGGCACTGCAGCTGCGAATATTCAGTCGCAAAATATCGCCATCAACAGTGGATTTAAGCCAGCTTGGGTGGAAACTGAAGCGATGAAGATTGGAGAAGACAACTGACAACCTTAAATTTGTCGAACAATTTCTATATCTTAGCCGCACCCCACCACAGGTGCGGCTTTTCTATACACAAAAAAACTTCCTCAACTCAGCGAGTCGGGGTATTGTGTTTTCAGTTTGTGTGTGGTATAATGAAAGGGATAATAAATCGGAATTTAGAGGTGTAATCAGATGAAACATAAATCCTTTGAAATAATTGAATACCAAAAAGAGTATGAACCTCAATTGATTTCCTTTTTAGAAAGATGTTTGCCTGAATCTCATAGATGTTTGGATATAAACGGCAGACATAGCTATTACCTGAACATTGCAGAACATTTTGTAGGATTCTGGTGTATGTTTGACGGCAGCAATATCATTGGAACTGTCGCTGTTTCCGAATTGGAAAACAAAAGCTGTGAGCTGAAATCATTATATCTGTTAGAACAGTATCAAGGTATGGGATATGGAAAGGAAATGCTTATTTACGCTATAAATCAAGCTAAAAAATACGGCTATACGAAAATGTTTCTTGATTCTTTGTCTACAAGTACAAAAGCAATCGCTTTATATCGCAGAGTCGGGTTCAATAATACTGAAAAGTATAATTCAAGTGTATATTCAGATGTGTTTATGGTTTTAGACTTATAAATTCTGATTGATCGAACCCTTTCTATACCCCAGCCGCACCCCACCACAAGTGCGGCTTTACTTCACACAAAAACCCTCCCCAACTCATCGAGTCGGAGCGTTGCGTTTTCTATTGGAGTGTGGTATAATGAAAGGGACAACCCATCAAATTTCGGAGGTGCTGTTATTTTTTCGGGGCTGCTTCTTCGAATAACTGTGTTTTACGGAATATTTACAGAAATGCACCAAATAATATCGTGCCAGTCTTTGTAATTATTTATTTATTATTAAGTTATAAATAAATTATTGGTGTTATTGGAGTTTTTGTTCAATTTTTTTAAAAATCGATTTGTAATGAAGTCGGACTGCAATTATTTTATATTATAGAAAATGATAAATTACTTGGAGGTGATTGCTATGGGCCGAATTCCACGGTGGCGGCAGAGAGATGGCATTTATCATGTCTATAACCGTAGTTTGGGTAAGATGCCGATCTTGCGGGACCCGGAAGCCAAAGATCGTTTTGTTGATATTCTTCGGCGGAAACTTGAGAAAAGCCAACTGAACGTTTATCACTACTGCATAATGAATACGCATTTTCATCTTGCTGTCGAGGTTCTTGATATGAAAGATCTTTCGACTTTTA
>CALFMA010000194.1 GCA_937880065.1 uncultured Ruminococcus sp. | reverse complement strand
CTTTCCTCTGAGGGCGAAAAGGTGCTGGCGGTATCAGTTCCCCTTTCCTCTTTCAACGGCGAATACAGTTCGGTGCGAATGGTGACATCTCTGACGGAAATCGACAATACAATCAAAGGGTATATTATTTTCGTAACGGCTATTTGCTCCATAATCATTCTCATTATCGTTGTTACGGGACTTTATTTCGCAGGTTCTATCGTTAAACCCATACGGCAGATAAGCGGAATTACACGTAAATTCGCTATGGGCGATTTCTCCGTGAGAATTCAGAGCAATACCGATGATGAAATCGGAGAATTATGCTCCTCAATCAACCATATGGCGGACGAATTATCCTCGGCGGAGGCGATGAAAAACGAGTTTATTTCATCGGTTTCCCACGAATTGAGAACTCCTCTTACAGCTATAAAAGGCTGGGCGGAAACTCTTATGGTTGACGGCGGAGAAAATCCCGACACAATGAAAAAAGGCGTAGGCGTTATCGTTAACGAAACAGAGCGATTACAGCAAATGGTTGAGGAACTTCTCGACTTCTCACGTATGCAGAATGGTCACTTCACTTTGCAGAACAGCAATATGGACATTCTTGCGGAACTTGGCGACGCTGTGCTGATGTATTCCGACAAGGCAAGACGTGAGCAGATTGAAATTATATATGACGAGCCTGAAATGCTCCCCATTGTATACGGCGATAAAAACCGCATACGACAGGTATTTATCAATGTCATTGACAATGCCCTGAAATATTCAAATTCGGGAGATACTGTCACCATAAAAGCCGATGTAAAGGACGGCAGAGTGCGGGTTTCCGTAAAGGATACAGGCTGCGGAATTAAAGAAACCGATTTGGCAAAGGTCAAGACAAAGTTCTACAAGGCAAATCATACAAGACGTGGTTCGGGAATAGGACTTGCGGTTGCCGATGAAATTATAGCAATGCACGGTGGAAAACTGGAAATCTACAGTGCAGGCGAGGGCAAAGGAACTAAGGTAACAATAACATTGCCGGCAAAATCCTGAGCCATTAGCCTTTAGCTATTGTGGAGATTGGCAAAAAACTGAATTTCGTTCCAAAATTGCGGGCGGATAATATCCTCCCATACAAAAATTATGGTATAAAGCTAATAGCTTATGGCTTTTAATGGCTAAAGGCTAATAGCTAACGGCTTAAAAATAGGAGCAAAAAAATGAGTAAAAACAATAATTCACCAAGCGGTGAAAAATTCAAATCCAAAATCGGAGGGCAGGCACTCATTGAGGGAATTATGATGCTTGGCCCCGAAAAGGGTGCAATGGCTTGCCGACTTCCCGACGGTACAATTGATTTGGAGGTTTGGGACGAAAACAACGGCAAAAATGCCCCGTGGTACAGAAAAACTCCCTTTATCCGTGGCTGTTTCAACTTTGTAAGCTCCCTCAAAAAGGGTTACAAGTATACAATGAAATCAGCTGAAAAGCAGATGACCGAGGACGAAAAGGCTGAGGAAGCAAGAAAAGCCGCTAAAAAGGCAGGCAAAGAAGTTGAGGGTGACGATGAAAAGCTGTCCTCTGAGGCTTTCGATATTGTTATGGTAATCGGTACGGTTATCGGTATCGCAATTGCTATGGGACTTTTCTTCTTTATGCCGAAATTCCTCGTTGGACTTATCCCAAATATCGAAAATTCGGGTATTCTCCGTTCAGTTGCAGAGGGCGTGGTGAAAATTGCCCTGTTTGTCCTCTATATGTGGGCGGTAAGCCTTATGAACGACATCAAAAGACAGTATATGTATCACGGTGCAGAGCATAAGACTATTGCCTGCCACGAAGCTGAATTGCCCCTTACAGTTGAAAATGTCCGCAAGCAGTCACGTTTCCACAAACGCTGCGGCACAAGTTTCATTTTCATTGTTTTAATTATCGGAATATTCGTGATGTGCTTTGTTCCCAAGGGTCTTATCTGGTGGCAGCGTTCACTTTTAAGCCTTGCTACACTTCCCCTAGTGGTTGGCATTTCTTATGAATGTATCCGCATTGCAGGAAATCACGACAACCTTTTCACAAAAATTCTTTCAGCTCCGGGACTTGCAATGCAGAGAATTACAACCCGTGAGCCTGATGACAGTATGATAGAAATTGCAATTGCCGCAATGACTCCATGTATTCCGCAGGATAAATCGGAGGATGTATGGTAAGGCAGGATTTGTACAGGCATTGCACAGCCCTTATGGAATCCGCAGATATTCCCGACAGCGATTTTGATACCATGTGCATTTTTCAGGATGTGCTGAAAGATAAACTGCCTATGATGCTGCCCTTTATGACGGTGGATGCAGACAAAGAGGCGGCTATTCTTGAAATGGTTGACAAACGTATAAGCGGAATTCCCTTGCAGTATATTTTAGGTGAATGGGAATTCTGGGGACTGCCCATAAAAGTGGGTGAGGGTGTGCTGATACCCCGTCCCGATACGGAAACTCTCATTGAGGATATACTGAAAATCGTGGAAAAAAGCGGTATGACTTCCCCGAAAATAGCCGATTTATGCAGCGGCAGCGGATGTATTGCCCTTGCATTGAAAAGCGAAATTCCCTCGGCTGATGTGTATGCCGTGGAACTTTCGGAAAAGGCACTTGCCTATCTCAAAGAAAATGTGGAACTGAATAAAGCCGATATTACTGTAATTCACGGCGATGTGCTTTCCGCAGCAACAGCAGAAAATCTCACAGAGCTTGACATAATCGCAAGCAATCCCCCATACCTCACAGCACAGGATATGGACGAATTGCAGGTTGAAGTGCAGAAAGAACCCGAAACTGCTCTTTTCGGTGGGAATGACGGTCTTGACTTTTATCGTGCAATGACTCCCATATGGAGAAAATCCCTTAAAACAGGCGGTTATCTCTGCTATGAATTCGGTATGGGGCAGGAAAAAGATATAGAAAAAATAATGATAGAAAACAGATTCACCGATATAAAATTCAGCCGTGACGGCGGCGGTATAATCCGCACAGTCACCGCAAAGAAAACGGAGGTATAATATGGCAAAAAAGGAACTTAAAACAAAACCCGCAGTTGTAAAAGTAGCTGCAAAAGAAGATAAAAAAGAGGCTCTTGCAAGCGCCCTCAAACAGCTTGAAAAGAGATACGGTGCAGGTGCAGTTATGCGTCTTGGCGAAACAAAAGTGCTTAACGTGGACGCAATTCCCACAGGCTCAATGACTCTTGATATGGCACTCGGTATAGGCGGTGTGCCGAGAGGACGTATTGTGGAAATCTACGGACC
>CALFMA010000193.1 GCA_937880065.1 uncultured Ruminococcus sp. | reverse complement strand
GCTCTTGTAACAAACTATCCTGAGATAGAAAGCGTTGCAGATAAAGATACGGCTATCAATGCTCTTTTTGCACTTGTTTCTCACGCTCGTATAGGTTCTGAGGGTAAACTGCGCCCATTCCTCAATGTACAGGTGCAGTTCTGGCTCAGAGAGCTTCGTCGTCTGCTTGCAAAAGTATCTCTTGATGATGTTACATATTCCATATCGCACGACCTCAATGAAAGACAGTCAAAGGAGTATCTCCCTGTTGTAAACTGTCGTGACTGCGGTGCAACAGGCTGGACTTCTACCAAAACAGAGCGCGGATATGCTAAAATTGTCAACCTTGATACATTCTATAATATGTATTTCCGATGCGATGATACAATTACTATGCTTTTTCCCGGAATGACCGAAACAAATGGCTTTTTATGCCCTAAGTGTCATTATGTGAAGTTTAATACAAACGAAGCTGAGAGTTGTGAATGTCCCGACGGTTGTGGGGAAATGATGTCCGTGTATATACCTAATCTCGGTTCTAAGTCTGCTAAAACAGGATCCAAGGATAAGCAACAGTATGTATGCCCGTTCTGCCACAGTAAACGTGGTCTTTCACTTATGGGGTTACGAAGTGCATCTGAAATCAGCGTAAGCTTGTCTCAAATGTTCTCCTCACAGTTCAACGATGATAAGAAAGCTCTTGCCTTTTCCGATAATGTGCAGGACGCAGCTCACCGTGCAGGATTCTTTAACCACAGAACATGGAGATTTGGTCTTCGTACTGCTATTCAAGAGTATTCCGCAACAAATGATTCTCTTGTGTCTCTGGATGATTTTCAGAGGGGCTTTATTTCCTATTGGCATCAGAAGTTTAATGATGAGGAATTCATAAGTCAGTTTATCGCTCCGAATATGACCTGGATGAAGGCGTATGAGGAAATGATAACAAACCGCAAGCTTGGTACGGACAAGTATGCAAAGAAGCTTATTGATGATGTTGACAGCAGACTTGCGTATGAAATAATGCTTGAATACGGCTTATCATCTAACATTGGACGTACTCTGCCGAAGTCATCTTGCTCTGTTGCTGCTTTTGATCCTGATGTTATTGAACGTGTCAGCAATACTGTCTATCAGAGAGCAAGGAATGAGCTGGGCTGGCTCGTAAAAACTAACGAGACAGATGTGCGATACATGGTTATTGGCTATCTTGACATTTTCAGACAATTAGGTGCTTTTGATGATAAGGTCTTCTATGAATTTATCGAAAAGGATAGTTCTTATCATATATCTGCTGATCGTGTTAGATGGCTACCCGGCTTACAGTCAGGCAGAAACACTCCGAGGTTTGTGATCGAGCCTAAAAGCGGTAAGAAGCACTACTATAACCTTGATCTCAAAACGGATCGCAAGTTTGAGGACTGGCTGTATAAGTGTTCGGAAGATGTGCTGAATGAGTTCACAGACCTTTTTGTCATCATATTTGAGGAGTTGGTTAATGCAGGAATAATATGTAAGATGATAGACGATTTTCCTGTACATATCCCTTATGGCATCAATAAAAAGCAGATATTCATCAGCAACAATGTTGTTCAGATGAGGTGTGATGATTGCGGTACAGTTCTTCCCGTATCTGAGGAAAACGCTGCATTTTGGGAAAATGCACCTTGCAAGAGAAAGAATTGCCGAGGTCATCTGAGAAAAGCTGATACGGAATTAGGCTATTACGGCAAACTATTCCGCAATGGCGATCTCTATCGCATTAACGCTATGGAACACACAGGCTTGTTAAAGCGTGAAGACAGAGAAATCCTTGAAACGCACTTCAAACTTGGTAGAGACAAGCAGAAACGATGGGATCCGAATGTGCTGTCGTGTACGCCAACTCTTGAAATGGGTATTGATATAGGCGATTTATCTTCTGTTATTCTTTGCAGTATGCCACCTGCACAGTCTCAGTTCCTACAGAGAGCAGGACGTGGAGGAAGAAAAGACGGAAACGCTCTTACCATGGCAGTTGCAAACGCTCATCCGCACGATCTGTACTTCTATGCTGACCCTCTCGATATGATACAGGGTGATGTTCAGTCACCGAGAATCTTTTTACAAGCTTCTGCTGTTCTTGAAAGACAGTTTACAGCTTTCTGTATGGATTCATGGGTGAAGCACGGAGTAAATCCCAGTGATGTACCCGATAAACTGAATACTATCCTTTCAAAGCTGGACTCAAAGCCAGCAGATATGTTTCCGTTTAACTTTATACACTATGTTCAGGATACTCTTACACGACAAATCAATTCCTTTACAGGCTTGTTTACAGAGCTTGATGTGAACGCAAAGGAAGAACTGCTTGTCTTTGCTAAAGGTGATGGAACAAATCAAAGCCCAATGTATCACAAAATCATAGAGAGTTTCGAGATTATCAAAGACGAACGAAATAGTCTGAAATCCAATATAAAGGCACTTGATGCCATGATTAAAGAATTACAGGCAAAACCAAAGGATTCTTCGTTTGATGAACAGATCAAGGAGCTTAATGCTGAAAAGGCAGCTCTACATAGTGTAATAAACGAAATTAATGATAAAAACGTTTATAATTTTTTGTCTGATGAAGGGCTATTGCCTAATTATGCTTTCCCTGAAAGCGGAATAATTCTGAGGGCATTGCTTTACAGAAAGGAAGAACAGGAAGCTGATTCTAAAACAAAGTATGAGAAGCGTTCCTATGAATACAGCCGTCCTGCATCCTCAGCTATAAGTGAATTTGCTCCTAACAATACATTCTACGCTGATGGCAGAAAACTTACTGTTAATCAGATTGATCTTCATACATCAACGATAGAACCATGGAGATTATGCCCAAATTGTTCACACGCTCAGCTTGAAATTCCTGGAAAATATACTGCTTCTTGTCCTCAGTGTGGTAGTCCAGCATGGGCAGATTCCGGTCAGCTTCGCAATATGCTCAAAGTACAAATGGTGTATTCTAATACCGAAGATACCCATAGCAGAATATCCGATGACAACGACAGTCGATCTAATACTTTCTATGTACGTCAGCTGCTTGTCGATGTAGACGAGGAGCAAGATATATTAAGTGCTTATCGAATGAATAATGATGATTTTCCTTTTGGTTATGAATTCGTTAAGAAGGCATCACTAAGAGAGATTAACTTCGGTGAGAATGATATGACAGGAGAGAAAATATCTGTTGCAGGTAAGGATGAAGTAAGAAAAGGCTTTAAAGTTTGTCGATATTGCGGTACGATTCAATCTTCTGACAGCCGTTCAAAAAAGCACTCTTTTTTCTGTAAAACCAACAAGAACCCTCAGTTACTTGCTGACGGTTTTGAAACTTGTCTTTTCCTTTACAGAGAGTTTGAGACAGAAATACTTCGTATGCTTATTCCTGCAACCACCGAAGATACGTCTGATGTGAGAACAGAATCATTTATAGCTGCTTTTATGCTTGGAATGAAGGAATATTTTGGTAACGTAGACCATCTGCGTGTTGCAATAAGTGAAGTTCCTATTCCCGATGCTGATTATAAAAAGCAGTATCTTGTTATTTACGACTCCGTCCCCGGTGGTACAGGTTACTTGAAGCAACTCATGAACAATGAAGGCTCGCTTACTACTATTTTTGAAAAATCTCTTACAAAGCTCGAAAACTGTACTTGTGGAAACGATTCGCAGAAAGACGGTTGTTATCGCTGCTTGTTTGCATACAGGCAGAGCAACCAGATGGGTTCGATTTCAAGAAAAACAGCTATGTCTATGCTTAAAAGCATACTGTCAGGTAAGAATAATGTTGAGAAAATACCTAAATTGGGTAATATTTCAGTCAATGCACTGTTTGATAGTGAACTTGAAAGAAGATTTATTGAAGCATTCAGTCAGCGCAGCAGTGATACAAGGAAGATAGAGGTGAACAAGGATGTTGTAAACGACAAGCCCGGTTATATCCTGAAAATAGGCTCTGTTACATGGGAAATCGAGCCACAGGTCTATCTCAGCGGAGCGGACGGCATCTGCGTAGATTCTAAGCCTGATTTCATTATCAGACCGATAAGCAAGGAGATCAGCCGCCGTCCGGTAGCCGTTTTCACTGATGGTTTTACTTTCCATAGGAGCATTGTTGCTGATGATACATTAAAACGAACTGCAATACTGCGTTCAGGAGATTATGTAGTATGGTCGCTCAGCTATAAAGATGTTCAAAGCGTGTTCCAGACCTTAGACGAATACGCAACTGACACTCTAAATCCGCTGAAAATGCCTTTGGGAGCAAGACTATATAAACCGACAGTTAATACTATTGCAGGAGCCGACCAAATCACACCTGATAAAACTTCGGCATTTGATCTGCTGCTTGATTACCTTTCATTGGAACAGGCAGAAACGATATTCAAAGTTCACGCTAATGCCTATGCGGTATCACTGATAAATACATCAATAATGACCGACAATGTAGCCTTTAACGAATGGATAACGGCATTTGATGAAGTTAATTCACAGAGTCGATTTACAAGCAATCAATTCGCATTCAGAGATACAATGTTCGGTAAGTGGCAGCCAAGAACCAATAATCCAATACTGAGTCTGTACTCAGGTATTGCAATATCAAAAGCAAAGGCGGATAGAAGCACTCCATATACAGTTTTCGCTGTATTTGATGATAAGACCGATCCTGCCAACGAGAAGTTTGAAATGGAATGGAACGGTTTCTGGCATTTCGTAAATGTTCTCCAGTTTAACCCTGAGTTTTCATTTATAACAGTAATAGGTCTTGAAAAGATGATCTATATGAAGCTCGATGAACCTATCACTGTTACTACTACGGGAACAGAACAGCCTGCTGCAAACAGCGAGTGGGACAATGTTCTTGAAGATTTGTTTGACGATGCAGCTAAGGATATGGCAGAGAAACTCAAAGAGATAAATGCTCCTGTTCCAGACGAAATAGGCTATGAATTGACCGAAAATGATGAAGTCATAGCTGAAATCGAGATGGCATGGACTGAAAGCAAGATAGCATATCTGACTGAAGATCAGATGGAGTATAAAGAAATACTAACTGAAAAGGGTTGGACGATAATAAATAACGATACTACAGTATCTAACGATATGTTTGGAGGTGTAAACTGATGGATAATACTGCAACCGTTGCTATATCATCAGACTTCCTGACAGCTTTTTCAAAACTTCCGAGACAGATACAGGGAAAAGTTACGGAATTTATCAATAAGTTCCGCATCAATCCAAAATCCTCCGGAATAAACCTTGAAAAGCTGCCTGCTATAGATAAGAATATCCGTTCAGTAAGAATCGATAACACCTATAGAGGGATAGTAGTATATCAGGAAGAAAGCTCCGTTTATTTACTTCTTTGGGTAGATCACCATGACGAAGCATACGAATGGGCAAAAAGAAAGACTTGTCGGGTAAACAGTAAGACAGGAGCACTTCAGGTGTTCGATGTTCAGAATGTTGAAGTTTCCGAGGAAACAAAGCCGACAACTGTCACCACTCTTTTCGGCACACTTACGTCCGATGTTATGATAGAACTCGGAGCGCCGCAAGACCTGATTCCTTTTCTGAAAAGTATTCCTGACAAGAAGACTTATAATGATAATAAGGACAAACTCCCGTCAGATGTTTATGAAAACTTCTCATGGATCGCAGAAGGCTTTGATGCTCAGGAAATAATCGATATGATCAAGGCGGATACATCTGATACAGAACAAGAAGCTGATAAGGCGAATACTCCTCCTATTACAGATGATTTCTCTGTCGCTTTGAAGAACTCTGAGAGCAAAAAATCGTTTGTGGTGATCGAAGGAGAAGAAGAACTGCGTAGGATAATGGCAGAACCTCTTGAAAAATGGCGAGTATTCCTGCATCCTACACAGAGAAAGATCGTTAAGAAGAATTACAAGGGCTCTGCAAGAGTTCTTGGCGGCGCAGGAACAGGAAAAACTGTTGTTGCTATGCACAGAGCAAAACATCTTTCATCTAAACTTAGTGATGACGGACGTATTCTCTTTACTACGTTTACTGCTAACCTTGCTGAGGATATAAAGAGCAATCTTAGGAAGATTTGTTCACTTGATGAACTTCAAAAGATCGAGGTTATCAATTTAGATGCTTGGGTAATGCGATTTTTGAGTGAAGTCGGTTTCTCTGCAAGAATAGAGTATGGTGAGGAGATAGACAAGCTGTGGCAAAGAGCTGTTGTTAATAGTCTTACAGAGCTGGATTATCCATGGTCATTCTATAAAGACGAATGGAATCGTGTGGTTATACCGCAGGAAGCGCTTTCCCTTGAGAAGTACGTTAAAGCCAAAAGAACAGGTCGTGGAGTAAGACTTGACCGTAAGAAGCGAATTGAAGTTTGGAAAGTCTTTGATGCTTATCTTAGCCTTATGAAAGAAGAACAGATCCGTGATATTAACATGGCGATGTATGAGTGTTCCAAGCTGTTTGCAAACAGCGGCACAAAGAATAAGTATGCTCATATTATTGTCGATGAAGGACAGGATTTCAGTGACAATGCTTACCGACTGCTCAGAACAATTGCCGGAGAAGAAAAGCCTAATGATATTTTCATTGTTGGCGATTCTCATCAGAGAATTTACAGCAATCATCCTACACTTTCTAAGTGCGGAATCAATGTCAGAGGCAGAAGCAGCATACTGAAGATTAACTATCGCACTACCGAGGAGACAAGAAAGTATGCTTTTGCACTCTTGAACGGAATCTCATTTGATGATCTGGACGATAATGTTGATCTTGGCGATAAGTGTCGTTCGCTCGTCCACGGCGAAGCACCGATTGTCAAGTGTTTTGCAGACGCTAATGAAGAACTGAAATATCTGAATGATTGTATATCTGATTTGCAGGACAGATGTGTTCCAATGAAGAATATCTGCATCGTTGCAAGAACAAATCAATTTGTTAATGACTATTCAGCTCTCCTGACCAAAAACGGCTACAGTGTTTACCAGATCAAACGCTCTAAAGCTGATGACCTCTCACATGACGGTATAAGAATAGCAACTATGCACCGTGTAAAGGGACTTGAATTTCAGTATGTGTTCATCGTTTCCGCTAACAACCGCATAGTGCCTTTAGAGACAGCAATAGAGCATAGTGATCCTGTTGCAGAACGTGAGAGTTATACTGCTGAAAAATGTCTTCTCTATGTTGCCTTGACAAGAGCACAGAAGCAGGCATATATTACTTGTTATGGTAAAAAATCCGAGTTTATTTGATAAAGGTGTAGGACAACAAAAACTGTGCTGACATAACAGCGATCTTTATAGCCAAGGAGGGATAATATAATGGCTGATTCTAATAAATATATTGATATGAGTGCAAAGGAAGCTCTCAAACTTGCAAAAGATAAATATCTGCTTCTCCCAGATATTCAGCGGGAATATGTCTGGAGCATGGAGGATATTGAAAAACTATTTGAATCGATAGTTGATGGCTATCCAATAGGATCTTGCATCTTTTGGAAAACCAATAAAAAAACACTAAACGCAGAAAAGCCCAATCTTTATTTTTTCCTTAGAGAGTTTAAGAGAGAGGAAAGTAAAAACGAAAAGGCATCTGAAGTATTTGGCGAAGAGGGTGATTATTACATCGTCCTTGATGGTCAGCAACGTATAACATCTCTCAATATAGCGTTATATGGTTCTTATACTTGCTACAAAGGTGGTCGTGGTCGTTCAAAAAGCGATCCGAAATACTGGATAACCAGAGAGCTATATTACAATCTTGATTATTACAAGAATGAAGAAGATGAGGAAAAAGACGATGAAAATCCACCAAAACGCTTCTCTTTTCTAACAAAGGAAGACGCAAATAATGGTAACTATTATAAAGTAAAGAACATTTTAACTTTTGATGACGATAGAGCATTACTACGGGAACTCATAAAAGCCGGCTATGAAGAAATCATTCAAAATGATTTGTGCAGGCTGTTTTCAAGAATACATAGCTCGGGTTCTGATGGCATTGTTCATTACTATTGTATTTCTGAAAATACATATGATGAGGCGTTAGATATATTTGTAAGAGTTAATTCTACCGGACGAAAACTTTCAAAATCCGATCTTCTGTTTTCTACTCTTATTGATGGATGGAAGGAAGGAAAAGAGAATATTGAAAATACGCTCAAGTCTGCCAACAGCAAAGGTGATTCATTTAGTTTTTCTCGTGATTACTTAATGCGCTTACTACTTGTACTTGTAGATGCGCCTACAAATTTAAAAATAGAATCGTTTGACAAAAAGACTATACAAAAAATCCGTGACGATTGGGAGAATCTTTCAAAAGCATTTATCAATATGGTAGAAACGCTTGTATCAATAGGATTGTCTGATGGTTTCCTGACATCGTATAATGCAACGATGCCGATTGTATATTTTATCTATAAGGGTGGAAAAATCAATTCAGAGGGCACTAAGAAGGAAATAAGAAAATTCTTATCGATTTCAATGGCAAAAAGGCTTTTCGGTGTTGCAAGCAACGACGCATTAAGGAGTACACGAGCTGCTCTTCAAAGCTATGACTGTAAAAAGAACTCGTTTGTTTTATCAATATTTGATTCTGTAACTCTGACAGGCAACAGAACCTTTAAAGTCGAAGAAACAGACATTGATTACTGGCTTGATAATTATACTATCGGTCAAAATACGTATATAATTCTATCATTGTTATATCCAACGCTGAAATTGTCACAAGAGTCTTTTCATCAGGATCATTGTCATCCCCACGTTTCTTTTGATGACAAACCAATATCTTCATTAGGATTATCAGAAGAAACAGTTAGAGAGTGGCAATACAAAAGAAATCTTCTGCCTAATTTGCAGTTCCTTGAAGGTAGAGAGAACGAAAGTAAAAACAAGACTCCACTAAAAGATTGGATAGCTGATGGAAACACCATTAAATTTCTTCCTTCTGGAGTATCTCTTGAATTAAAAGATTTTGATGATTTTTTTACAGAACGTCGCAAGCTTATAAGAGGAGAATTGATAAGGATATTCAATATCAAAATCACTGTACCCGCCCAATAATCCTGTGACTACCGCAAACGTAGAATATGCGTTAAAATAACTCTAAAGAAGTCTAGTGGGGTGCAAGACACTCCAAAGAGCAGATTGGAGTAAAAGAAACATTGATATGCCCATCATACTACAAAAAGGAGCAGGCTCAATCGCCTGCTCCACATCAATGCTATTTTAAGTTAAGGGGTCAATAAGGGGTCAAAACCAATTTCATAGAAAATAATAAATCCTCGAAATGGCTATATTTCGAGGATTTTCTGG